>CAVDDP010000248.1:0-2996 GCA_963607695.1 Hallerella sp. | reverse complement strand
TTGTAAATGGCCCTAAACGTTTGGGCGCCCGCAATGCCATCGCCGAAAAGCGCAAGGTTTACCTGGAACTTACGCAGAGCAGCCTCGGTGTAAGCGCCAAAAATGCCGTCCTCGTTGCAGGCAAAGCCCAAAGCGCCCAAAGCCTGCTGAAGCTGGCGCACATCGTTGCCGTGGAAAAACGGCATGCGCAAATACAAGGTGCGGTCGCCCATGGAATACGAGGCATCCACCAGCGCCGCCCAGGTTTTCTCGTTCACTTCGCCCGTTGCCGCTAAACCATGCGCAGCACAAAATGCGTTCACTGCCTGGGCTGTTTTTTCGCCATACACACCGTCTACATCGGCGTCGGTTAAAAAGCCCGCCAGAACCAAACGTTGCTGAACGTCTTCAACTGCTGCTCCGGTATGTTGTAAACGAATGGGTTCCATAACTACTCCAAGCGGTTCACAAACCAATCTGCCATAGAAATAAGCAGGTCACGCGCGGGGCTTTGCTCTACCACACCCAGCAATCGGTTCTTAGAAATGCTGGTTAAGTTGCGAGCGTAATTGCGCGCGAATTCAATGCTGCCTGTTTCTTGCATAATGGTAACCGCTTCGGCAAGAACGGCCGGGTCTTTTTCTTTATTCGACAAAATCTCAATCAGGCGCTCACGTTGCGCACTTGAACCGTGATGCAACGCGTGAACCACCACCAGCGTGCGCTTGCCTTCGGTAATGTCGCTGCGGAAGTCTTTTTTCGTGGCTTCTTCGGCACCAATAAGGTTAAGCAGGTCATCTTGAATTTGGAAGGCCAAACCCGTATCAAGGCCAAAGTTGCGCAGCCCTTCAATTTGTGCTTCGGTGCCACCGCCGCAAATGGCGCCAATGGCCAACGGCACGGCGCCACTGTAGTGAGCTGTTTTATGCGTTGCCATAATCAGGTAATCATCGGGGGTAATGTCATAGCGAGCGTCGCGCGCCCAACCAATATCCATGGCCTGCCCCTCTATGGTGCGTCGCGTCATTTCAATAAGCTCAGAAACCACGCGCACCTTTGTGGTGTCATCGAGTTCGGGATCATTAATAACGGTGCCGTTCACCAGGGAAAGCCCCAAATCACCCATGTTAAGCGCCAGCCCCAAGCCTTCGCTTAAATGCAAACAAGGCTTGCCACGGCGCAGTTCGGCGTCATCGGCAATGTCGTCGTGTATCAAGGCAGCGGTGTGGAAGTGTTCGATTGCAGCCGCTGCGCTTATTGCCTTATTCAAATCACCGCCCACAACTAAACAGCCTGCCAGCGCAATAAGAGGGCGATGTCGTTTTCCGCCGTTTTCGCTGTACGCAGTAAGGGGGTCATACAAATAACGGTTCATATCGGGATGATCGCCCTGAGGAATATAACGGTTCACCAATTCGCCAATGGTTTCCGCGTATTGATCAAGGTATTCCTGAAAGTTGGCAGGAGGATTGTCGGCAATCTGAAAAAGCTCGTTAATGTTAGTGTTTGCTTTGGTGCCTGTTGAACTGCTCATAAGACTCTTCTCAAAATAAAGGCCGCTGCGATTACGGATAGCGGCCAAGGAGGTGAAGTGAGGAATTGGTAGGAGCGGTGCTCAAACCAAAAGCTGGTAGGAGCGGAGGGACTCCGGTGTTCGCTTCGCGAACCCCGACCTCTCGCAATCATAGATTGCTCGAGCGAATTCCTAAAAACGTGCCACTGGCACGTTTTTTACGGAATTCCACCTCATCGGTTCGAGTCCCACGACCTGCAAACTCAAACCGGTGGTGCCATTCCCGGTGCTCAAACCAAAAGCTGGTAGGAGCGGAGGGACTCGAACCCTCACACCTTGCGGCGGCGGATTTTAAGTCCGCTGCGTCTGCCATTCCGCCACGCTCCCACAACCAAACGGCATTTTAACAAATAAAACGCGTTTGGTACGCATGTTTCGAAAAGAGGATGAAAAAATTGCTCTCTTTCAAGAATTGCGCATAAATGCCCTACAAAAAATTATTCTATTTCTCTTCATTTGTGCTTTGGGCGGCTGCAATGCCTGCAACGCCAACAGCAGCTGCACCAGCAATTACCGCGGCGCTCACTGCACATGCCCCCGCGCTATCTCCTGTTTGAGCCATGGAGTAGGCAGAAGCACCCGCTTGTGCAGCAGACTTATCGCCTGCACCTTCCCCTGCATCTTCGCCTGCGTCTTCCCCTGCTGCTTTGAAATGCGCAACAACATCAACGCTTTCGCCGTAATCGTTGTTCACATAGAACAAATACGAGGCAGCTTTTGCCTGAGAATTGTCCTGCGCAGATACCGTGGTAAATTGAACCGGGTTGGTGTCGCGCGTGCCGTTAACCGACCAATAATCAAATTCATATCCGGTGTTGGGGTACGCAATTAGCTGCGACGACGTGCCATACACGTTGTAGCCGCCGCCAAGAACCCAACCCTCTTCCTCGTTGGCGCTTTCCAGCACCACGTTGCAATGGGTTTCCTGAGTGCCGTCGAGATTGTCCACTTCAACAGCGTAGTTGTACTCATCAATGGTTAAGTCTGAAGTTGAAACCGCAATGCCGCTGGAAGAAACCGTTGCAAAAATGGTTTCGTACCCATCGCCAATGGCGTTGTAGGAAAGAATTTTTGCCGGGGCTTCGCCTGCAACCTTGCACGACACCGACGTAATGGTAAACAGGTCGTTTTTGTCTGACTCAATCTTAAACATGAGATCGGTACCATACGGCACAATAATAAACATTTGGAAGTCTTCGTTTAAGCCATAACAATAAGGAACATTATCGTTTTCAACGCATTGGCCGTTCTCAAAAAGCTTCATATACGTGCTATCCGCAGCCAGCGAAACAGTGATGTTGCCGTCAAAGAGAATCTTTTTGTACGACCTATCAGACAGGAGAAGCGTTTGCCCTGCGTCTTCGCCTGCGTCTTCGCCTTCGCCCGTGCCTGTGCCTTCGCCTGTACCCGTGCCCGTGCCTTCGCCTGCGCCCGTGCCTGTGCC
>CAVDDP010000247.1:0-3038 GCA_963607695.1 Hallerella sp. | reverse complement strand
CTTATACCACGAAAATCTTCGTGCGGAGTTCGCTCAACCCTTCGCCACCTTGCCTTTTAAGTACGTAAGACCTACGAGCGTGCGCAAGATTTACGATAAACGTAAGTCTGGTAAGAGAAAGTGCGCAAGATTTACGATAAACGTAAGTTTTCGGAACCTCTATGCGGTAATTTGCGCTTTTGACTTACGAAAATCGTAAATCTTGCACAGGTAGGGGAACCGGACTTACGAAAATCGTAAATCTTGCACAGGTAGGGAATGAGGCAACCCGAAATCTTCTGCTTTTTTCTATTCTTGTGCAAGAATAGAGTTAACATTCTGGATACGTATGGAAACCACTTTCCGAAATCTATAAGGAAGTGGCATAATACGTAAGTTACCTACGCGGGGTAGGAATTGTTTGCTCGCACGTGCTCCCGCAACAATGCGGGGCTTTACAAGCGCGGAATTACGCGCAAGCAAACAATTTGGCAATTCGATTGAAAAGAAAAGGGTTCAAACGTGGCTTCTCAAAACTCAAAGCGGAAAAAGGGAACGTTTAAGGGCGCCGAGCGACGCAATGTGTGGTTGCTTATTGTGTGCACTCTTGCGGTGGTTGCATCGTTCATTGCGTTCACTCCTCCTTCGGAAAAAATCAACCAGGGCTTGGACATTCAGGGCGGTTTGTCGGTTGTGCTTTCCGCTTCTAACGATGACGGATCAACTATTTCCAGCGAAGACATGGAAAAAAGTCGTGCAATTGTAGAGAAGCGCGTGAATATGCTGGGTGCCACCGAGGCAACGGTGCAGGTGCAGGGCTCTGACCAGATTCTGGTTCAAATTCCGGGCATGTCTGACCCCGAGCAAGCGCTGGCAACCATTGGTACTACCGGTAAGTTGGAGTTCGCGCGTTTGGATAGCTTTACCGATGAAGACATTAAAGACCAAATTGACGACGGCTCTTACGAATACGTTACGTACGAAGATGACTTTGGCAACACGTTCTACGATACCGCTACTACCAACATCACGGTGGAATCGGGCACGTATACGCCGCTTATTACGGGTGAAAATATTAGCAAGGTAGAAATTGGCCGCGCGTCGGAAACTTCCACGTATTATTCCGTGAACTTAACGCTTGATTCCGAAGGCACCACCGCTTTTGCCGAGGCCACAAAAGATTTGGTTTCCGATAAAGGCAAGATTGTTATTTTGCTTGACGGCGTGGTACAAAGCGCACCGGCGGTGCAATCTGAAATCACGGGTGGCGAAGTTTCTATCACCGGCAACTATTCGCTTGACGATGCGAAATCGCTGCAAACCGTTTTGGAAAGCGGCTCGCTGCCGGTAAGCTTCTCGTACTCGCAAAGCCAGGTAGTAGGCCCTACGCTTGGTCAGGATGCTTTGGTATCGGGCGTTATTGTTGCGTTGATTGGTTTGTTGCTGGTTATTATTTACCTGTTTTTCTTCTACAAGGGCTTGGGCGTTATTACCGCAGCTGCCATGTTAGTGTTCTCCATTATGTATTTGGGCATTCTGGCAGTGCTTTCGCTGTTGGGGCAGTTTAGCCTTTCGTTGGCAGGCGTTGCCGGCATTGTTTTGACCATTGGTATGGCGGCAGACTCTTCTATTCTTACGCTGGAACGTTTCCGCGAAGAAATACGTATGGGGCGCTCTATTAAGGCGGCATCGCAAAGTGGTGTTCACCACGCCATTATGACCTCTATCGACGCCGACTTAGTAACGCTTGTTTCCGCGTTGGCGTTGTTCTTCCTGGCAAGTGCCTCGGTTAAAGGCTTTGGTATGACGCTTGCCCTGGGTATTTTCTGCGACATTATTATGATGCTTATTTTCAAGGCGCCGCTCATTCGTTTGATGGCTCCGCGCACTATTGAGAAGCACCCCGATTTCTGGAACGTACGCGACTGCATGAATGCAGTGGGTGGTACGGAAGAGCTGGTGGAAGACGAAGCGAAGACCCCTGCTCAAAAGGTGGTTGGCCGCTTTATCAAGCGCGACATTCCGTTCATGCGTGCTCGCAAGGTGCTGCTTATTATCGCAGCGTGCTGCGTTGTGACATCGCTTGTGGTATGTGGCGTGCGCGGCCTTAACTTTGGTACCGAGTTTATTGGCGGCACCAGCGTTTCTATCAACCAAACGGCGGGTGCAACCACCGATGAAATTCGCGATGCGTTTGAGCAGGCGGGTCAAGCGAATGCGGTTGTTCAAACTACCAGCACCAATGGTCAGGATGGCTTCCTGGTTCGTCTTACCACAACCGATACCACCGAGGCCTATGCTGCTGTTGCCGATGTAGCCGATGAACTGGGACTTTCCTCTTCCGACTTCACCGTTTCAACCATTCAGGCAAGCTGGGGTCAAAGCGTTATTGAGTCTTCTATCCTGGCGTTTTTGGTATCGCTGGTGCTGATTATTGCCTACATTGGTTTCCGTTTCCGCTCGGGAAAGATGGGCGTGGTGGCGGTTATTACGCTGCTGCACGACTTACTGTTGGTGGTTGGCGTGTACGCGCTTATCGGCCGCGAGTTTACGCCCAACACGGTGGCGGCGTTGCTTACCATTTTGGGTTATTCACTGTACGACACCGTGGTAGTGTTCCACCGCGTGAACGACAACATGCAGGAAACGTCGGCAAAAGTTACGTTTATGACCATGGCTAACCACTCTATTAACCAGGTGTTCATTCGTTCTTTGAACACCACGTTAACCTCGCTTATTCCGGTTTTGTTCATGTTGCTGTTTGGCTCTTCAACGCTGAAAGACTTTGCCTTCGCCATGGTAATTGGCCTGGTGGTTGGCTGCTATTCCTCCATCGCCGTTGCTATGCCGCTCTTTAGCGAGTGGAAGTCTCGCGAGAAGAACAACATGAAGCTTACGAAGAAATACGGCGAGAAGGTGCGCCTGTTCGAGTTCGTGCTTCCTGAACCTGCTGTTGCTGCAGAAGCTGCAGTAGCTGGTGCGGCAGGCGAAGCTGCAGGTGCCGGCGCTGGTGCAGGTGCCGGCTCTGGTGCGGGCAAGGGTGCCGGTGCGGGCAAGGG
>CAVDDP010000246.1:0-3072 GCA_963607695.1 Hallerella sp. | reverse complement strand
TTTTAGCTGCGCAGGTAACTGGCTTTGCCACAAATCTGCCTTGAAGTTCGCTGTTTCCCATAATCTGGTATTCCTTTCCTGCAAAAATTTGCCGGACTGATTGAACACAAAAGCGCAGACTACTTTGTTGCAGCGTTTAAGTTTCCTATGTTTGCCCACGCGAACTTTAGATTTTATCACCACACTTGCACTCTTCGCCGCCAAGGCTTATTAAAAGAAGAAGCATTTCATGAAAAAGGCGCGAGCATGCAGGCAACGGGCAATTGTGCAGGCGCGCGCTAGGGCAATGGGGGGATTTGTATCCATTGTTTGAATCCATTAAGGGATAGTTTTGAAGATGTTCTCTAACTATGACACATTCTTAACGTTGTAGTGCTAAGATACCCCGCGTTTTCTGAAACCAGGTGTTTCAGGAAGCCTAACGTTGGAGAGTATCGCAGTTTTTTAAAACCCTGCGGTTTGCAGAATTTCGCGTTTTGCAGAATTTCACGTTTTGTAAAACCCCGCGTTTTGAAAGCTGCGCGTTTATAGAAGTAATGTAAGAGCAACACCATGACCCAAACCATGACCAAACGACACTGGCTGGCACTTGCCGGCGTAGCAATTTGCGCTTTTGTTTTTAACTGTTCAGAGTTTATGCCGGTAGGCTTACTTACCGACATTGGCGCATCTTTTGGAACCGATGAAGCAACCACCGGCATGCTGGTATCGGTTTACGCGTGGACCGTCATGATTCTTTCCGTTCCCTTGATGATTGTTGCCACACGCGTAAGTTTTCGCCGCCTGCTTATTGGGGTTGTTGCGGTTTTCCTGGTGGGGCAAATTCTTACGGCGCTTGCCAGCGGCTACTGGATGTTCATGGCATCACGCCTGGTGGTAGCATGCGCGCATTGCATTTTTTGGGCCATTGCCGCAAGCATTGCGGTGCGTTTGGTGGTAAGCGAGAAGCGCTCGCTTGCGGTAAGCCTTATTGAAACCGGCACTGCCATTGCAAGCATTGTTGGCTTGCCGCTGGGGCGTGCCATTGGTCTGGCTGTTGGCTGGCGCTTAACATTTGCAATTGTGGCGGGCTTGAGCGCCATTCTTCTGGTGTATCTTATTATTGTTATGCCGCAGGTACCGGGAGCAGAGCCCTTCAACATTAAGCAGCTTCCCACGTTGTTTCATAATAAAGGCCTGGTGGCGCTCTACATTCTTACCGCCCTTTACGCCTGGGGGTACTACACCGGCTACAGCTACATTGAACCGTATCTTTTGCAAACGGGCGGGTTTGAAAGCGGCGTAATAACGCTGGTGCTTTCAATTTTTGGCGTGGCAAGTATCTGTGGAAGCCTTCTGTGCGCAAAGCTGTATCCGCGTTTTCGCTTCTCAACGTTTCGCGTTATTACCATTGGAGTGCCCGTGGCGCTTTTGCTTATGAATGTGGCGGTGAGCTTGGGTTTGTTCTCGGTGTTTGCGAACGTGGTATTGTGGGGCATGTGCGCCGCAGCAGTAAGTGTGGTGTACCAGGCAGAAATTATTAATGTTTCTGCCGATGAAGAAGAAACCGTTGCCATGGCATTTTTCTCGGGCATCTTCAATTTTGGCATTGGCTTTGGCGCGTTTTTAGGCGGGCAGGTGGTAAACACCGCAGGTATTGGCAACGTATTTTACGCGGGAAGCATTATTGGCGCCGTATCTATTGTGTTTTGCCTGTGCGTTGCCGTGCGCTGGCTTAAACCATTCCCGGTGAAACAATAAGTTTTCTTTCTTCTTAAACAAGAGCGTTGCTTTCATCAAGAACGCTTTGAAGCGTGTTTTCGGTGAAAAAGGCGGCAATCATGGCGTCGTATCGTTTCCAAAGGGGAAGCGTCATGCATTTTCCAGCCATGTTGCATGTTGGGGCTCCTGGCTGCAAGCATGCTACGGGGGCTAAGGGGCCTTCGCTTGCTTCAAGAATTTCCGCAATGGTGTAATTGGCAGGTTCCCGCACAAGCGTGTAGCCGCCGTTTTTCCCGCGCGTTCCTTCCACAAGGTGCGCAGCTACCAAATTTCGCATAATTGCTTCCAAGTATTTTTTTGATATGAGCTGGCGTTTTGCAATATCGGTGAGCGATACTGTTGCACCTTTTTCTTGCATTGCCAAATCAAGCATTACGCGTACCGCATATCTTCCTTTAGACGAAATCATTTTTTGTCCTTTCGTAAATTCCTATTGACATTGTAGGAATTAATGTTTATCTTCGCAAGAGTAAAACATAGCAAGTTAGTAGGAATTCAAAGCAAAAGCAAAAAAGAGATACATAAGAGCAAAAGGAGAACAAGTTCGTGAGCAAAGAGGATAAAGAAAAAGCTGGTGAAGGCAGCGGCGCGTGAGAGCGCAACGCATTTTGTAGGAACTTTGTAAAGGAAAACTCATGAGTAACAATCTTTTAGAAATAAGCAACTTGAACGTTGCTGCCGAAGATAAACAGATTCTGCACGACTTACATTTAGCAGTGCAACAAGGAACAACGCACATTTTAATGGGTCCAAACGGTGCCGGAAAATCAACCCTGGGGCACGCCATTATGGGCAACCCGGAATATGCCATTACGGGCGGCACCATCATCTTTGATGGGCAAAACATAACCGCCGCTACGCCCGATAAACGCGCTCAAGCAGGGCTTTTCTTAAGCTTTCAAGCGCCTGTTGAAGTTCCGGGCGTTCCGCTGTTCACATTTTTGCGTGCAATAGTTGCACAGCGCCCAAACCTAAAACTTCGCGGGCCAAAATTAAAGAAGCGCATTGCAGATATCATGAAGCTTTTGAATATGGATGAAGCATATCTTGACCGCGAACTTAATGTTGGTTTTTCGGGCGGCGAAAAGAAAAAGATAGAGATGCTGCAGCTTTTGCTGTTGCAGCCAAAGCTTGCCATTTTGGATGAGACCGACTCCGGATTGGACGTTGATGCGCTTGATACCGTTTCGCGCGCAATTGAAGCGTATCAGCAGCTTGGCGGTACGCTTCTTGTTATCACGCACAACACGCGCATCCTAGAGCACGTTAACGTGGATGCGGTGCATGTGCTTGTTCGCGGTACGATTGTGG
>CAVDDP010000245.1:0-3077 GCA_963607695.1 Hallerella sp. | reverse complement strand
TGCCACAAGCGGGCATTGAGTTTGTGCCTTTTGAAGCAGCGGGATTCAACCGAAATCACCCCACGTCGTTGGCACGAGCGCTGCGCCTTATGAACAAAAGCACGAAGCGTGCCCGCGCGTGGCTTACCGAAATTAAGCCCAATGCGGTAGTTGGCTTTGGCGGCTATGTTTCTGTTCCGGTGGGGCGCGCTGCCGAAAAGCTGGGCATTCCCCTGATTATCCATGAGCAAAACTCGGTTATGGGCCTAACGAACAAAATGCTTTCAAAACATGCCCAAAAAGTGTGCCTAACGTACGAGTGTGCGGGAGCAGGCGTGGTGGATTCTGCAAAAGTGGAAGTTACCGGAAATCCTGTTCGCCGGGGTGTTTTATCTTCTACCCGCGAAGAAGGCCGCGCCATGCTGGGCATTCCCCAAGATGCTTTGATGCTGCTTGTTTTTGGCGGAAGCCTGGGAGCGCGCCACATTAATCAGGCGCTTTGTGCCATGAAGGAAAAGCTTCTTGCGTATAAGAACCTTTATCTTGTTCACATTACCGGCCCCAAAGAATACGATTCGGTGGTAGAAGAGCTTAATCTTTCCCCTGAACAGCAAAAACGCTGGATTGTTATGGGCTACCAAGACCGCATGGGCGAAACCATGGCAGCAGCCGATATGATAATCTCACGCGCGGGGGCAACTTCGCTTGCCGAAATTTCTGCCCGCGCTATTCCTGCCATTTTAGTGCCCTTCCCGTATGCAACGGCAAACCATCAAACTACCAACGCGCGCGCCTATGTTGAGGCAGGGTGTGCCCGCATGATGGCCGATGACGCTTTGGATACCCCTGAATTTTGCGATATGGTGTGTGAACTTGTTGAAGGCCAGGCACTTCGCGCCTCTATGCATGAAAACGCTTTGCGCCAGGAAACCGCCCATGCTTCACAGCGATTGGCAGATGTTGTGTTAAAGGCGGCACAAGGCTCTGTTTTTGGGTATGATGCTTCAAGCAAATAAAAAAGGAGAGAAGTACTCATGTCTAAACCAGAACAAGTAAACGAACAACAAAACGAACAACAAAATGCTCCCTTAATGGTTGAAGGCAAAGCGATAACATCGGTTCACTTCATTGGCATTGGTGGCGTGGGAATGAGCGGCATTGCGCGCGTTGCACACGACCAAGGCTTGCAGGTAAGCGGGTCTGACCTGCGCCAAAGCAAATACACTGACCAGCTTGTGCAGGCAGGCATTACCGTGACTATTGGCCACAGCGAAAAGAATGTGGCTCATCACCCCGATATCGTGGTGGTTTCTACCGCCATTTTAGACAACAATCCTGAATATATTGCCGCACGTGAAGCGGGAATTACCATTTGGCACCGCGCAAAGATGCTTAGCTTTTTAGGGCGCAACCTTAAAACGCTTGCTGTTGCGGGGACCCATGGCAAAACAACCACTTCTTCCATGCTTGCTTCTGTGCTGGATGATTTAGGCACCGACCCCACGTTTCTTATTGGCGGCATTGTGCGTTCATATGGCACGAACGCACATTCCGGAAAAGGCCCCTATTATGTGGTGGAAGCCGATGAATCTGATAAATCCTTTACGTATTTAAACCCCGCTGCCGTTTTGATAACCAATGTTGAGGCCGACCACCTTGACCACTATAAAGACTTAAGCGAAATCAGGGGAAAGTTCCAGGAGTTCATTTCTTCCGTTCCTGAAAACGGCGTTGCCGTGGTATGTGGCGATGACCAGGCGTTAGTTGAACTTGCCCGTGCTGCATGTGCGCACGTAGTAACATACGGGTTTTCCGAGACCTGCGACGCGCGCATTGTGGCATACACGCCGTGCGGGGTAGGAAGCAGCTATACACTCACACTTCCCAACGGAACAACCGTGAACGGTTCTATTTTGCAAAACCCGGGGCGCCACAACGTGCAAAATGCCGCCGGCGTTTTAACGCTCCTAGATGCACTTGGCTTTGACGCCAGCGCTGCTGCTGAAAGCCTGGCACAGTTCAAAGGCGTGCATCGCCGCTTTGATCTAGTGGGTAGCGCGGCGGGCGTTACCGTGGTAGACGATTACGCTCATCATCCCACGGAAATTGCCGCAACCATTAAGGCGGCGCGCGAACTTGATTTCAAGCGCGTGGTGGTGCTGTTCCAGCCGCACCGCTATTCGCGCGTAAAGCTTTTTACCCAGGTTCTTCGTGAACAGTTTGAATGCGCTTTTGACCCCTGTGACCAGCTGGTATTTATGGATGTGTACTCAGCAGGGGAAGCGCCCGTGCCGGGGGTAAACGGAAAAACGTTCTTGAATGTGGTGCTTGAGCATGAAGGGCATCCTGCGGCGGAGTATATTCCGCGCCGTGTGGAAGTTCCCGCACGTCTTGCCGCCCTTACGCAGCCGGGCGATCTGGTGATTACTATGGGAGCCGGAGACGTTACGGCAATGGGGCCGCAGCTTCTTGAAGAGTTGCGCGCCAAGGAGGCCTAAATGGTGGCTCGCCATGCTTCTTCCTTAGAAGCGTTGTTGGTGTCCGAAAGCTTTGACGGTGATGTTTCCTTTAACGAGCCACTTTCTCATCATACAACGTATCGTATAGGGGGGCCTGCCCGTTATTTTGTGCAAGTGGCATCGCTTGGTGCGCTTAAAAGTTTGGTGGAAGTGTGCCAGGCAGAAGGTATTGCGTGGATGTCGCTGGGGCGCGGCTCCAATGTGCTGGTGGCCGATGAAGGTTTTAACGGTGTGGTAGTAACGCTGGGGCGCGATTTTCGCACGTGCCGTTACGATGAAGCCGCGCACCGTTTTTACGTGGGAGCAGGTGTTTCTTTGTCGGCGGTGGTGCAAGAGGCGTTTCATCGCAGCCTTGCAGGCCTTGAGTTTGCGGTGGGCACCCCTGGAACGGTTGGCGGAGCCCTGCGCATGAATGCCGGCTCGCGTGACACGTGGATTGGCAACCAGGTTGTTTCCGTTACCAGCTACTTGCCCGAACGCGGTTTTCTCAAGCGCCCGGGCGCAGAAATACAATGGGGCTATCGCAGTTCCTCCTTTGCGCCTCATGAAATACTTTTGGAATGCGAATTAGCGGTTCAA
>CAVDDP010000244.1:0-3077 GCA_963607695.1 Hallerella sp. | reverse complement strand
TGAGAGAGTGAACACCATAAACAAAAATGAGAAAAATGAAACAGGCTTTGGCAGCGCGTTGTTGTAAGTTACAAGCAGTTGCGGGCCATCATAAGGGCGTATCCCATGAGGTTTTGCCCTTCCCATTTGCTTGTATCTAATCTTTGGGGGTCGGTCATTGATAGGCCAATTCCCCATATTTTGTCATTGACGGCACATTCGGCTAAAAGTGAGGTTCCCGTTGCTTTGAGCTGCTGTTTTAAATCGTTGTTCTGCGAAAACTTTGCAACCAGCCCTTTGAAAACAATAATCTGGCGAACCCCGTTCCACATATGGTCGTTATAGTTTGCAACAAGCCTGCCCAGTGCTTTTATTTCGGCTGTATTATTTGTTGCAAGTATTTGAGCTGCTGTTTCTTTATCTTCAAAGCAAACAGCCTTTTTGTACATCATGTATTGTTCCATCGAAGAAAAAGATATATTGTCTACGGTAAACTCACTTAAATACCAGTTGCTCAGATACCCATTTTCTTCATCTGGGTTATGAAAGCAAACAATGCTCATTACACTTCTCCTACTTTTTGAACAGCTAAGTCAAGTTCCAAATCATGAAGCCCGCGGTAAGCCTTTATGAGAAAACTCACCGGAATTTTCTTAACCACCTCGCTGCTGGGAATGCAGTAATACCACTGATAATAGGCATAAAATTCACCTATCCAATCGGGCATAAAACCCTCAATTGATTTGCCATCTTTCAACGTAAAGTTGTCAGCTTCGCAAAAGTAATCCCACAGCTCTGGCGCACTCATGGTGTTCACGTATGCTTTTGCCTGGTCAATGCTTCTTCTTGTTTTGCTTACCATATATGCGTTAATAAAATCAGCGGTGTCTTTATTGGGATAGTTCTGAGATACAAAGTCAAAAAGCTTGCCCTGATTTTCAACAACATCATGTAAATATGCCTCAGAATATGCTGGCATTGCAATCACCCTTCAAGTAGCGTACTAAAAACCTTTATTACTTTATTGGCATCCGATTCAACAAGTTCGTGCATCTTATTTCTTGCGTTAACGTCTCTCTCGTTGTACTTCTCGTTGAATTCATGGTAATCAACACAGATAAGACCTTCTTCTTTTTCTGTTAGTTTTGAGTACGCAAGTTTAGACTTTATACAATACTGAATGCCCAGACCACCCAATGACAACAGCTCTTCAAGAATTTCAATGTCAACGTTATCACGCACAAATTCTTTTGCAATGTAAAAGTACGATGCGTTGGCTCTCCACCCTTTTATAACATCATACCCACTTGTATCTAACCCGTATTTAGCAATAAATTTTTTGGATAGAACTTTGTAACGCTTTGAGTCAGAAGCATCTCTGTGCTTCATAAGCTCTGCAAGCCAAGATAAAACGTTGTGTTCCTGAAAATCAAGAATTGTTAAATCGCTGGTATCCAATTCATACACATGAACCCAACCATTTGTTTCATTAGGCCTGCAAACAGCCCATTCCTTAGCAAGCTCAATACTTTCAGTAAGATAGAAACCGTTTCCGTAATCGTGCTTATCTTGCCCAAAGCCGTATTTTGGCGTAACAACCTTATTGGGGCTACCGTGATATAAGGCAATTTTTTCCATTACGTTTTCCTTTTTCGCAAACATTTTGTTTATTGACACTCCCCATAGTTAAAGCAAGGGGCTTTACGGCACTTTTGGTAATTTTAAAACTAAAGCAGCTGGGTGATTTCTTTCTTATGCTGCTTTGCAAATTTCGTAAGCTCGTACGAGGTAATACGCTTGTTAACCAAATGAGGCTCTACAAACCCGTTTTTCACCAGCACCGATAACCTGTTGATAATTGTTTTATTGGTTACGTTGCATTCCTTGCTCAATTCAACAGGGGTAAATTCTCCAACATGCTTTTTAACCAGCAGCAAAAGAAGCTCTTTTTCTCGCTGTTTTAAATAAGATAAGCTGCCTTCTAATTCTTCTTCACCTGAACTTTTTGACAGTTCGCACACCTTATTGGAATAAAGCAAAACCATGCGCAAAAAGTAGCAGATCCAAATTTCAGGGTGCGGTGGGTTGTCTCTGCCGGAATAATAAAGCGCAGGTAAACCCATTTGAATAGAGTCATAATATTCATCAACGTCGTATGCAAAATATTCTTCAAGCGAACCTATTCCGTTAAACCCAAACCCATTTATATCTAAAAGATACCCTGATAGAAGCCTTGCCGTGCGCCCATTGCCATCTTCAAACGGGTGAATAGTAACTAACTGATAGTGCACAACTGCAGCAATAATAAGCGGATGGTCGTTCGTTGTATTAACATATTCCACCAGTTCATCCAAGAGCTGTGGAATATCGCTATATTCAGGTGGAATATAGTCAGGGTTTCCGCTTTGCGAATCATAAACAGCAAACATCACACCTGGTGGCATGGGACCTCGCAGCCCTATTTTCTCTTTTGAGGCGCCACGTTCAACATATTTTTGCACATTAAGAATAAGCTTTTTTGAAAACTTTTCGTTCTTGGCAGCCTTTTCTTCCAGATAATTCAGCGCAAGGAAATAATTCCTTACTTCCTGCTCTGGTTTAAGATAGTGCTTTCGTTCATCGCTTTCTATAACTTCATTTGCCTGTTTTTCCGTTAAGGGGTTACCTTCTATTTTGGTGGAAGCGTAGGAGCTTTTTTTCTTTGAATTCTTCCGCAATTTACTTGCAACCGTATAAGAAAGCGGTGCTTCGGAGACTATGTATCTGTTCTTTTCAATTTGGGTAATGTAGTTTAAGATTTCGTTTGTTAGCGTAACTTTGATCACGTTTAGCACCTCCTGATAATTTTTTGCATTATACCAGGTAGGGGAAGAAAGTTCCCTTATTTTTTCACTTTTTTTTCACTAATTTTCACTATTTTTACACTATTTGTGAGTCGGAATCAGGTGCGGTGGGAGTGCGGCAACGGGAGCAGGAGTGCGCCGTGCGTGAGCGCGGCGGCGCGGGCGGGAGCGCGGCGGCAGAAGTGCAGCAGCGCCGAACACTTCCCCTTGAGGTGCATGCGCCCCAAGGGGAAGAATGGCGCGATGCGCAGCCGC
>CAVDDP010000243.1:0-3098 GCA_963607695.1 Hallerella sp. | reverse complement strand
AGCAAAGGCGCCATCGCAGGACACTTCTCCAAAAGCAAAGGCGCCATCGCAGGACACTTCCCTCCAATCGGAAGCGTCAGCCCAAGACACTTCCCCCCACCATCAAACAGCTACTACCAAAGGAGCACCCATGAGAACTTTTAGCAAATCCACCAAGCTTGACAACGTGTTATACGACGTGCGCGGCCCCGTGGTTGACGAAGCTGCGCGCATGGAAGCTCAAGGTGCCACTATTTTAAAGCTCAATATTGGAAACCCCGCGCCCTTTGGGTTTAGAACACCCGATGAAGTGGTGTATGACATGAGCCATCAACTGGTTAACTGTGAAGGATATTCCGACGCCAAGGGCTTATATTCTGCCCGCAAGGCCATTATGCAATACTCGCAGATCAAAGGCTTGCCCAACGTTGATATCGAACATATCTACACCGGAAACGGCGTAAGTGAGCTTATTAACCTGTGTATGAGCGCGCTATTAAACGATGGCGATGAGATTTTGATTCCCGCGCCCGATTACCCGCTTTGGACTGCGTGCGCTACCCTGGCGGGCGGCAAAGCTGTTCACTATTTGTGCGATGAACAAAGCGATTGGTACCCCGACTTAGATGACATGCGCGCAAAAATTACCCCTAAAACAAAAGCGATTGTTATCATTAACCCCAACAATCCTACTGGCGCACTCTACCCCCACGAAATTTTGGAGCAAATTGTAGATTTAGCGCGCGAATTTGGCTTGATTATTTTCTCCGATGAAATTTATGACCGCTTGTGTTTTGACGGTTTGAAGCATGAATCCATTGCTTCTTTGGCGCCCGATTTGTTCTGCGTTACGTTTTCGGGCTTAAGCAAATCGCACATGATTGCCGGGTATCGCATTGGCTGGATGGTATTATCGGGCAATCTTAACCTTGCGCGCGATTACATTGAAGGCTTGAACATGCTTTCTAACATGCGCTTATGCTCCAACGTTCCTGCTCAATCCATTGTGCAAACCGCCCTGTGGGGGCACCAGAGTGTAGAAAGCTACGTGGTTCCCGGCGGGCGCGTTTATGAGCAGCGCGAATACGTGTACAAGGCGCTCAATGACATTCCGGGAATCTCTGCTGTAAAGCCCAATGCTGCCTTCTACATCTTCCCCAAAATTGACACAAAACGCTTTAACATTACCAACGACGAGCAATTTGCCCTTGACCTGCTGAAAGAGAAAAAGATTTTACTTATTCACGGCGGCGGCTTTAACTGGAAAGAGCCCGACCATTTTCGCGTGGTATACTTGCCGCAAATTGAAGTGTTAAAGGAATGCATGGGCAAGCTGGGTGACTTCATGCAGCACTACCAGCAAGCTTAAATGCGGCGTAAGAAAGTTGAGTAATGGAAAACACCAACGAGAAACTTAAAGCGCGCTTTGCCGCCGTGAAAAAAATTGTGGATGAGCTTGATTACGCGGGGCTGCAAGAACGCGACGCGGCGCCTGATGAATACGATGGCGAAAGCATGCTTATTGCGCTTTGCGTGAACCCCAAGTTGGGGCAAAAGGAAAATGCGCATTTGTTTGGTTTTGTTTTTAGCTATATGTTCAATGACCCTAAGCCAAGCCAAGCGTGGTGTTATTTGGCAGCAGAGCGCGTTTGCAAAGAAGTTCCTGGTTTTCCCGATGACCCCACGAATTGCGTGCAGGCCGTGCAAGAAATCCTTGGAAAATTAGGGATTGAGCGCGTTATGCAAGAGATGGAAGCATCGCTTGCTGCAAGCGATATTCCTGAAGGTGTTATCCCCCATGTGGTTTTGCGCATGGCGCTTTTGAACTCAGGGGTTTCATTGTAGTAATTGCCCGCTAAGAAGCAGGCGAAACAAGATACGAACCGGCATTTGAACTCAAGATTGAGCTCGGGGGATCGCTCGGGGGCACAGTGGGTGCGGCAATCAGCCCCAAAATCTACAAGATAAAGCGGTTGGGATTCCCTTGGCGCTCGGTTGTGTGCACTTCGCCTTCTTCAAATTTGGGACCATTCGTTAAGAAGTTTTCACACATGCGACATACTTCTTTTACGGAAGCGTCGTATTTCAAATCGGGATTTAAGATCATGGTAATGTCGCGCGCCACCACATGGGTAGGCCTGTCGCATGCCGCAAATTTACACTCAGCCGGGCACGGCTCGCCGGGAATATTATGAGGGCAGCGATTGTTCATCTCTTCGTCTTGGTAGCATCCACGCAATTCCCAGCAGTACTTTGCCATATCTTCTCCTTCCGCTGTTGTTACACAACGAACTGTTTATTCTTCGCTTTCGCCCTTAATACGACGCACGGGAAACCCGTGCTTATGAAGCTCGGCAGCAATGGTTTCTACCAAAAGCGGAAGCGCCTTTGCACAGGGCTGCGTTAAGCCAACCACGTACCGGTCGGGGTCGGCATTTTGCACTTGCATACCCAGGCATAAACCTTGTGCGCTGTAACCCAGCAAATCTGCCGCATCAAACAGGTTTGCCAGCTTCAAATCGTGAAGCGACGCCATCATGCCACCACGGTCAACATCGTTAGGCGCATAGCGAAAAACAGTTCCCGCAGGCTCCCCCGAATCGTCCACCGCATCAATGGTCATAAGAAAGTCGTAATCGCGAACGTAATTCACCATATCCATGGACATGCACCCAACATCAAACAAGTCAACGTTTTCAGAGAGCTCATAAGTGCAGGTAAGCTCTTCAAAAGCGGCGTGCCCAATGCCATCGTCAAGCATAAGCATGTTTCCCACAAAGAAAACAGCCGCGCGGCGCGGTACCGTTTGCAAAGGCGTTGGGGTGTTTGTTTCGGTGCTTGTTTCGGTGTTTGAATGCGTCATGAGTGTTCTATCGAATGCATAAGTTATACCACGTTGCCAAAATGAGCATGGCAATAGCAATAAGCGCCATACCTACAGCCCAACGGCGCTCACGCTGCAAGTATTGCTCTAACGTGTATCCCGCAGCTGCCGCCCTATGTGCAGCCCGCGGCGAACTCACGCGGGCATAGCCCACCATTACCAGCGCCATAATCACAAGCGTTACCACCGCAAGCGTAATGCTGGCGCCTGTAGGGTTGCTCCATGCAGAATACAC
>CAVDDP010000242.1:0-3099 GCA_963607695.1 Hallerella sp. | reverse complement strand
AGCATAAACATCATGGGGTTTAGCTGGAAGCGTTTCAATTCCTTATAGGCACGGCGCGAACTAAACATTTTGTAGCTCGCTCGGCCACATGATACTACATCTTGGCTTCAGCAAACGAAATAAATCATTTCAACCGCCTTCAATGCGGTTGATAAATTGTGTTTCCGCAGGTCAACTTTCCACAAAATCATCAACCGCATCTTTAAAGCAGCCGAATATTAAACAATATTCCGCTTTCCCTTTGAAATTCCAATCTCTTCTTTCCTGGCGTATTTTGTTGTTGGAAATTTATAAATACAAATAGAATCATATTCAGGATCAACGATGCTACCCAAAAGGGTTTTTAATTCTTCCAGCTTCTTTTCTGTGATTTTGCCCTCGAATACAGATTCATGCATATGCGGCAAATATCTTCTGCAGGCTTTCATAACCTTTGCAACACGTTTTACATTAATGTCATAAGACAAAATTACATACATGGCTTTACCCTATCTATATTTAAAAGGCGTATAAAGTTCCCCGTTAACCAGGGCATCTTGAAACTTTGAAACTTCCCGAGACATAAGGCATTCATACGTCATGCGTTCTTCCCCAATAGTTATCTGAGAAGAGTACTTATTCTCCATTTTTTCAATAAATATCCTGCGCCCCTCTTCGTTAAGTAAAACCGCACCACCTTTATGCGAAAAATGCTTTTCGCGACGAATTTCATGCCTATTTATAAGAGAAAAGATTGTTCGGTCAACCACAAGCGGTTTGAAAATGTCTGCAAAATCAAGATTAAGCGAAGTTGGACGGTCATTCGTGGCATGAACCACCCCAATTCTGGGCTCTAGTTGCGTGCAGCAAATACACTGCAGAAACTTGTTATAAAGCATGGCGTTTCCAAAGCTAATCATGGCATTAACTTCATTTTTTGGTGGCCGCTTAGACCGTTGAGAAAACAAAAACTCAGAGCCTTCAATAATTGTGTCAAATGTACTGTAATAAAGATTTTTAGCGCGCGCTTCAAGAAGAATAAGTTCATTTATGCTTTGACAATTATTAATGCCTTCTCTTAATACAGCTAGCTTTTGAGCTGGCTCTTTAAGAGACCGCTTCCCTGTTTTAACGTAGTACCGCAAATTTGAAAGCATGTTATGGAAGTCTGCTTTTTCGAATTCCTTTGCCGTTGCCAAACGTGCTATAGGATGATCATACATGCGACATTGCTCCAAAACACACTTTCCCGCCATAGTGCTTTGAGCAGGTAAATAATAACCCTGCAGCTGACCGATGCCGTTAAAAAAGGCAATTCTAATGTTATGGCTGCTTAATAGCCTTAATGCAGAAGAGCTAATATGAACATCGGAATAAACGTTTAGCTGATGAGTTGCCTCTACGGGCAAATGCTTTTTGCCGTCTTCGCCCTCAAATAGTAACGAAAAATCGGATCTGCTTAAAATTCCGTTATGAATTATGTGATATTCGCCATCTAACAGCTCAAGAGCAGACTGCCTCCATTGAGCGCCGTTTGCATCTTCTTCCTTTATCTTTATGTTTGCCATTCTGAACCCCTTTCAGCTTCTAAAAATATATCGGCTGAAAAAAGCGTTTTTAAGGGGTATTCGTAAAAGTGGCGACCAAAAAGCAAAAAAGGTATCATGAGGGCACGTTGCCTGGAAGGATTTTTATGCGCTCTTTAAAGATTACTCTCTATTCAAAAGATGGCACTTGTATTCCTGCGGCTTACAACTCTCTGTTACAAGGCGCCCTTTATAGCTTTTGGAAAAACACGGATTCTTATTTGCACAACCAAGGATACGCTGCCGAAGAAAAAACATATCGCTTGTTCACATTCAGCCAGCTCACAGGCAAAAGTTCTTTTGATAAAGAAAAAAAGGAAATTACCTATAGAGACACCATTAGTTTCACTGTTCGTTCCCCGGAAGAAAAATTAATTGAAGATTTAGCAGGAGAAATTGCACAGCAAGGCTTGCTCCGGCTTGGTAACAATGTTTTGCCCGTTGTTAATATTTCAACTGAAGACAGGCTTTTATTTCCTAAGCGTGCACTTATTAAAATGATTACACCTATAACACTTCACAGAACCTTGGAAGATGGATATACACAGTATTTGGAGCCAACATCGGCAGAATTTGCCTCTGACTTGCAGGCTAATTGCCTAAGGAAAGCCGCTGCTTTTGGTTTTGATGCTGGCCTTGTACAAATAATTCCGCTAGAGGAAACGCTTAAAAAAAGAGTAGTGCAATTTAAAGGAACTAACATTACCGGTTGGTTTGGGGAATTCATATTGGCAGCGCAACCAGAAACTATGGCATTTTTATACAACACTGGTCTTGGTGCACGCAATAGCCAAGGCTTTGGCATGTTTGACATTGTTGATAAACCACTATAAGAGACAGGAACACCTATGGAAAACGTAATTATTTGCGTATTAAGCGCAATAACAAGGGAAATAGGAAACGAGCATACATTCAAGAACAGCGAAGGTAAAGAATACACAGGGTTTCAAACAAATATAGCGCCCATAAAATGCCTTATAGACAAGTGGTGTAATGCAGGCGATGACGTAGAGATAGAGTATTTATGTTCTGATGAATGCAAAGAGCTAATACCGGGTTCAAAGCAAAAAACGTTTGAATACTTTGAAAGCGAAATAATAAACTATTGCAACGATTTAAACATCACTGCGTATCCGAATCGTATTCCCTATGACTTTAACAAACCGTATCTTTCTTTGGCCCAATTAATATGCCACCTACGCGACGATGATATTTCTAAACGAATTCATATTGAGTTTACCGGAGGTGGGCGCGATGCCGCTGCGCTTTTGGCCCTTGCAGCACAAATATTTAAAATGCAATCTGAGTATTTTGAAATGGGAGATATTGTCTATTCTAATTTTCAAGACAAAGTAATTTATAACCAAAACAGCACTTTTAATATAGTTGACCTAGTAAATGCCGTTAGTGCCTTTACGGAGTACGCCAAAGCAGATCAACTTGTCGCTTTTTTTGAATATCCCAATTCTAACGGTGAGAGACCATGTGCAGAAATCGATAACCTCTGCTGTAGTTTAAAAGAGTTCGCAGATGC
>CAVDDP010000241.1:0-3101 GCA_963607695.1 Hallerella sp. | reverse complement strand
CTACTGGATGCTCGCCGTGGCGCTGGGCGCCCACCGCCGGGCACCTAGCACCACAGCGAGCATCCAACGTTGTTGAAACAGCTTCTTCACGTTAATTATTCACGAATATATATAAAAGCATAATTGACGTGCATAAATAATTATCTGTAAGTATTTTGTGAATAATACTTTTTCCTTTACACGGCAGCCAATAAGGCTTATTATGCCCTGCGTTGAGAAACCAGTGAAAAGAAAAAGAAAAGAGGTACCATCATGACTACTTGTGTTGAAGCAATTAAAGCCATGCGTAAAGCAAACAAATTAGTGCGCCTGAACTTTCGCGAAAACGGCCCGCGCTCTTTTAAACGCGGCATGGGCGCGCTGTTAAGCGCTCTGAATGAAAACGAAGAAGCAACTTCTCGCGACCAGCTTGTGGTTGCACTGGGCGCAACGCGCGTTGCCTTGAAAGACATTGTTCGTAAAGCACAGCGCGCAGGCTACGTAACTATTATTGATAATGGCAAAAAGAAAGATTATGCGGTAGAGCTTACTGACCTGGGCAAAGAGCTTGCAAAAAAGCGTGCAGAAGCCATGGATAAAGCGGCGGAAAAAACTTTAAGCTGCTTTACCGAAGAAGAAGTAGCGCAGTTTGCCGCCTTGAACGAAAAGCTGGCACTTTCCTTGCACGAACAGGGAATTTCTGCCAAGAAAAAGGGCTTTTTGGTAAAGCGCCGCAAAAAGCATGGGTGCAAAAACCACAAGTGCCATAAGTAATGCACCACAGCACCACGCGTAATTTGTCACAAGCAGGGGAAGGGATTGGCTTCCCGGTGCCGCCGCGTGCAACTCTGTATTTCGTTTGATTTTAGGCGCGAACCGCCGCGCAACGTGCGATAATGGCACACTTGAAACAAGCGAAGGAGCAACCATGACACAAATCGGCGAAACCATCACCCGTATACGAGGAGCAGCGCGCATTAAAACCTGGGAGTTTTGGCGCAACCTGGCGGTGCATTTTTCCCTTTGCTCGGTGGTTGGTCACTGGCTTGAAGTTCCGTGGTGCATTTTCTGCGCGTTTGCCTTCCAAATTTACGACCCCAATTCGCTGGTGTGGGGCAACCCCTTCTACCCCTTTATGGTGTACGGTTTTGGCGCGCTGGTGTGCGTGTTTTTGCTTACTCCGCTGGCGGAACGCATTAAGCAAAAGCGCAAACACAGCTGGGCAGCGGCGCTTGAGTTTTACCTTATTTGCGTGTTTGCGTGCATGGCCATGGAAATTGGCATGGGGCTTTTGCTGAACCAGCCGGTAGATGGCGTGTACCCTTTGTGGGACAACGCGAAACTGCCCTTTAACGTGCTGAATCAGGCATGGATTCCTAACGATTTATTGCTGGGCGCCTGCGCGCTTATTTACACGTGGGTGGTGTATCCGCGTGTGGAAGATTTAATGTTTAAAGTAGAAGGCCCCGTTATGAACATTCTTGCCGTGGTTGTGGTTGTGGGGTTCATTCTGCTGAGTATTGTTTCGTACACCGCCTAGCCGCTGCACCCCTAGCTGTTGCGCCCTGGCTGCTGTACCCCTAGCTGCTGCGCCCTGGCCGCTGCACCCCTAGCTGCTGCGCCCTGGCCGTTGCGCCCTAGCTGCTGCGCTCCCAAGCAAAACACACAACTTTTTCGCGTTTCTAAGGCGTTTCCTTCTTCAGAAAGAGTATGATAGCAAGACTCACGTTTTCAAAGCATGAAAGTAAACGTATAGGAAAGAAGAAAACTTCACTTAAAGGAGGAGTTACATGCAATTCAAAACAGGCGCGAAAGCGCAAGCGAAGCGCATGGTAACGGCACTTGGCGCGGTAGCAGCCCTTTCTGCCCTGGCACCAACCAGTGCCTTTGCAGCAGGGTATGCTGCTACGGGTACCATGACCATTACCATGGGCGCAAGTGAAAGCGGCGCAAGTGCCGCAAGTGCCGCCACAAAGAGCGCTTCAACCTTAGCTCAAACGGGCGACGTTTCAGTGGTATTTGCTGCTCTTATTTTGGCTTTGGCTGCTGTTGCTGCTGTTGCTTTATTGGCAAGCCGCAAATTTGCCGCAAACAATGGCACACATGTTGCAAGCCCAACCGCAAACCGCAACGCTGTTATTGCTGTTGTGCTGGCTCTTGTTTTAGCAACAAGCTTGTGCTTTGCAACCTTTGCCGGTGCCGCCAAAGCATATGCAGAAGGCCCCGATACACAGGCTACCAGCGCGGTAAGCGTAGATGAAAACGGCAAGGTGCTTTCAAGCGACTTAAAGATTACCAACACCTCTGACGAAGATGGCGGCGACATTTATATCGCTTCTGTTACTGCACCAAGCGAACTTGATTGGGAAGCTGAATTCTCAACTGAAGCTGTAGCAAAAGGCGAATCCGCTGAATGCGGATGGGTTGGCGCAGAATCCATTCCTGCCTCTGTGCTTGATGAACTGAAAGCATCGAGCAACAAAACACTTGAACTTAACTTTGAAGTTATTTTCTCTGATTCCGGTGTGTGCCGTGTTGAATTCTATGCAGATATTGAAGATTCAAGCCCCTATAAAGTTTCTTATGTGCCAACAGACAACAAGGTAGAATCTCCTGCTTCCCCAACAAAAGAGGGCTACACCTTTACGAAATGGTACACTGATACAGCCTTGTCACAGGAATATGACTTTGATGAGCAGGTTTCCTCTGACTTAACGTTGTATGCAGGTTGGGAAGAAGCCGCAGATCCAACTTCAACTACTCACACTATAACGTTATACAATGCCGAATGGGTACTGGGTACAATTCAGGCTACTGAAGGAGTAGTTGTATCGCAATTGGATGGTCTAAAACAATACGAAAATGACCTTTTCCTTGGTTGGTATACTAATTCGGATTGCACAACGCCACTTGATTCAAATTACACCATGCCTAATGAGGACATATCTCTTTACGCTGATTATCAAGCGGTATAACAAAAACAATACTGTTTACCCAGAAGCGCAGGTCTGAAAAGGCTTGCGCTTCTTTTTTATGCGTAACTTCAGGCTTTTTTACGAAGCGGTTTTGCACGATGATGGACGAAAAGCACCCTGGTCTTTGCGAGAGGGAGGGCAGAAAGC
>CAVDDP010000240.1:0-3109 GCA_963607695.1 Hallerella sp. | reverse complement strand
ATCGTTATAGACCCACGTCAAAGCTCAACCTGCGCAATGGCCGACGAATGGATTCCTATTCGCCCTCAAACAGACCCCGCACTGGCGCTGGGCATGATGAACTGGATTATTTCCCGCGATTTGCATGACAAAGAAAAACTTGCTGCTCACAGCGTTGCTCCTTATCTTATTCGGGAAGACAACGGCCAGTATCTTCGCATGGGAGACTTAGGAGACACTGAAAACGCTGCGCTTTATGTAGTTTGGGATGAAGTCACCAACGCCGCAGTAGCGGCTCCTTCCGTAGAAGAGGTAACAAACGGCACGGTAGTACCTGCTTTGCGCGGCAATTTCAGCCCGAACAACATTGCATGCAGAACTGCCTTTGACCACCTGGTAGACGAAACAGAGAAATACACGCTGGAATACACTTCTGAAATTACGGGTATTCCTGTTGAAACGATCGACAGGTTATCGCGCGAATACATTGAAGCGCAACCCGCAGGAATTCGTATGGGGCAAGGCATGCAGCGCGTGTGGCATTCCTATTCGCCTTTCAGAACGGTAGCAACCCTTGCTATGGTAGCGGGCTATATTGGCGTAAAAGGTGGCGGCGCATCGCACGCCGGCGGAACTTCTACCACCCGCGCAGTACCTGGCTACACAGGGCCGGTATACAACTACACCAACTGGTCAAACACGGGTAAGAAATCAACCCTTATCAGCTCTTCTTTGCTTTATCAATGCGCAACAAAGCATGACCCGGTGGCCATGAAGTTCTTGTGGCTGGCAAATTCCAACTTCATTAACATGAGCCCCGATTCTAACCGCATTATTAACGAAATCTTCCCCGCCATTGACTACATTGTATGCGTGGACCCCTGGTGGACCTGGACCGCAAAGTACTCTGACATGGTGCTTCCCGCCACCACGTACTGGGAGCACTACGACTTAATAGATAGAAGCCCCTGGGCAATGTTTAATCAACCCGCCATTGAGCCTTTGGGCGAGAGCAAATCTGACGTTGAGATTATGACCCTGCTGGCCAAAAAAACGGGCGTTGAGCAGTACTGGGATAAAACAGATGAAGAATGGCTGCGCGAGTTCGTGGGAACCAATCACCCTGCATGGGAAGATTTCGACTGGAATCGCGACGTGGTTGAACAGGGCATTTATGGGCGCTCAGACGCTGTTTATGACCCAGCGATTGTTTACGAAAACGGCTCAGGGTATAAAACCGCTACCGGGCGTTTTGAGTTCTATACGGAAAGCATGGTTGACTACAACGATGAAGTTCCAACCTGGAAGCCCCCTTTGGAAGACCCCCGGGAAGGCGAATTGGCAGAAAAGTACCCGCTTGTTTTCATTCAATACCACGACCGCTTAAACGTGCACACCCAGCATATGTTGGCTCCTGCGCTTAAGGTTGTAAGTTCCGAGCCCGTATTGCAAATGAACCCCGATGACGCTCAGGCACGAGGGCTTGCGCACAACGACGTGGTAAGGGTTTACAACGACCGCGGAGAATTCAAGGTTCGCCTGTTCGTAACGCCCGGCATTGTTCCGGGAACCGTTGCCACCCAAAGCGGCTGGACTCCTGATTACACCATTGAGGGCGACTACCAAAACGTAACGCACCACACCTTAAATGATGCCGAAGAGCACTATGACGAGACCAACACAGCCTTCTACGACGTGCTCGTAGAAGTAGAGAAAGCATAAAGGAGGAGCATCATGGCAGACAAACCTCACTACGGCATGGTTATAGACACGCGTCATTGCGTAGGATGTCAAACGTGTACCGTATCATGCAAAATTTCTAACGATGTGCCAGGCGAAGCTTACTGGAACCACATGGAAAGCCTAACCGGTGACACACTTTATCAATCGGTAGGCACCTATCCTAAGTGCGATCTTTCTTTTCGCCCTATGCTTTGCAACCACTGCGAAAACCCCGCTTGCGTTAAGCACTGCCCCACGGGTGCTATGCATAAAGACGAAAGCACCGGGCTTGTTTTGGTAGACCAAAGCATTTGCATTGGGTGCGGCTATTGCAGCTGGGTGTGCCCCTATAATGCCCCCTCTATGGACACCGTGAATCGCGTTATGTCTAAATGTACGTTCTGCAAAGACCGCATAGCCAAAGACCAAGAGCCGTTTTGCGTGCAATCGTGCATTGCAAACGCACGTATTTTCGGGGATTTGAATGACCCCGAAAGCGAAGTTTCCCAGCTCATAGCCAAGCATCATGGCCAGCAATATTTATCTGAGTGCGGAACAAATCCGTCGGTTTACTACATCTAAGGAGGGCACGAACATGTTAAAGATTCTTCCTTTGCTTATATTTACCCTTTTTGCAGGAGCTTCGGCAGGAGCTGCAGTTATGCGCTTGATTATGCAACCAGCGCCAGCCAAAAATGAAACGCCATTACAGAAGGGCGAAAACTCAACGCTTTATGGCTTGGCGTTTTCCGCAACGTGCATAATTCTTTTGGGTATAGGGTTGTGTGGAACACTTGCCCACCTGGGGCAGCCGCTGCGCTTTATAAACGGTCTTGCAAACCCGGGTTCAGGAATTTCTCAGGAGGCATACTGGTCTATAGCTCTTGGTATTCTGCTTTTGGTAGAAGCAATTCTGAACTTTACCAAGAAGAAGACCCCGGCGCCATTGCCTTGGATTACCGCCATAGCTGCCGTTGGGTTAATGTGCGTAACGGGTGTTGCTTATTGGGATTGCTTGGGAGTTGTTGCTTGGAGTGGCGCCGCTACCCTTCCCCTTTTTGTTCTAGGCGATTTAGCCTTAGGCTGCGCCGTGTGCGCCGTATTTTGCCGCAACGCGTTTAACGAGGAGCGCATAGTGTGGGTAATTGTTGCTGTGCTTATAGCGCTTGCCGTGGTAATAGCAGCATTCTGGCTCTATTTAAGCCGCAATGGCATGGATCAAACTGTGCCCCTTGCTCTTTCACTTTTGATTGCGCCAGTGCTTGGTTGTGTTGCTACTGCTTTAGGCAAAAGCGGGAAGTTACCAGCGCAAACAGCAGCCATAAGCACCTGCTGCCTGATAACAATAGGCGTGCTTATTGCCCGTGCAGTCTTTTTCGCAATTGGTATGGCGTAGAGCTGCGAGGTG
>CAVDDP010000239.1:0-3115 GCA_963607695.1 Hallerella sp. | reverse complement strand
CCACAGGACAACGCCACGCCAGCAACCGCGCAGCGCAGCAACGCCACGCCAGTACAACCAACCCCGCAGGACAGCGCCACGCCAGTACAACCAGCCCCGCAGGGTGCCGATACAACCCCGCAGGGCAGCGATACAGCCGCGCAGCACAGCCGCACCGCGCCAGCAACCGCGCAGCGCAGCAACGCCACGCCCGCGCCAGCAACCGCGCAGCACAGCCGCACCGCGCCACAACATAGCAGCGCGCCTGCACAGCAAGCACAACCCGTAGTCATCGCCCACGTTTTCCCCAAGCTCTTGAACCTCTATGGCGACGGAGGAAACGTTACCATCCTTAGAAAGCGGCTGGAGTGGCGCGGTATTCCCGTTGAAGTGCGCGCGCTTGACGAAACAACGCCGTTCAACCTACAAGACGTAGACCTGGTGTTTCTTGGCGGCGCGCCCGACCGCGAGCAAGAGATTGCCTCGCGCATTATCATGCAACACACCCGGGAGTTTGCCACATACATAAACGAGGGCGGCCCCTGCCTTGCCATTTGCGGCGGCTATCAAATGCTGGGCCGCAATTGGCTTCTGAATGGCGAAAGCGTGCCGGGCTTAGGCATTGGCGCTTTCGAAACGCGGCGCGCAGGCGATGCGCACGACCGCCTGGTAGGAAACATCTCTTTGCAGGTGCCGGGCATCAAGCACCCCGTTGTGGGGTACGAAAACCACGCAGGGCGCACGTACCTTGACAACGGATCGCAAGCATTAGGGCAGGTGGTAAGCAAATCGGGGCGCGGCAACAACGACACCTCGCACGCCGATGGCTACACGTACAAAAATCTGATTGGCACGTATTTGCACGGCCCCGTGCTGGCGAAAAACCCTGAACTGGCCGACACACTGTTGCAACGCGCCATGAACCGCTGGGCACAAAGAGTAGGACATCCCATCGTGGAGCTTACCCCCTTAAACGACACAGCAGAGCTAAAAGCAAACGCCTTTATGGCGGGAAAATAGGAAAAGGAGAATTTCATGTGTGGAATATGCGGGTTTACCTGCGCAAATGACACCGATATGCCAATATTAAAAGCAATGTGCGACATTATGGCGCACCGCGGCCCCGATGGCGAAGGCCAGTATCTTGCAAATGGCATTGCGTTGGGGCACCGCAGGCTTTCCCTGGTAGACTTAGCAAACGGCAACCAGCCCATGGTGCGCGCCACGGGCGAGCACGCTGCCGCCATCACTTCGCCCGCCCGCTCCCTTGACGCCACCAACAAAGCAGCAGGGGAAGCTGCTGGCTCCCCCGCCGCCCCCGCCGGCGCGGCAACAACCGCCCCCGCACAAGCAGGCGCCTCCTCCTTCACCACAGGCGACTACGCCATTGTATTCAACGGCGAGATCTACAACTACCAGGACTTACGCGAAGAACTCACCCAAGAAGGCTGGCAGTTTGAAACCCACTCCGATACCGAGGTGCTTCTGGTAAGCTACCTTCACTGGGGCAAAAGCATGCTCACGCGCCTGCGCGGCATGTTCGCCTTTGCCATTTGGAACGCGCGCAAAAAAGAGCTGTTCTGCGCCCGCGACTTCTTTGGCATCAAGCCGTTTTATTACACGCAGCAAAACGGGCAGTTCATTTTTGCCAGCGAGATTAAAAGCATTCTGAAGCACCCCGCTTACCACAAAGAGCTGAATCGCGAAGCCCTTGAGCAGTACCTCTGCTTCCAGTTCAGTGCGCTGCCCGAAACGTTTTTCAAGGGCGTGTTCAAGCTTGAACCTGCTCATTGCCTGACTGTACACGAAAACGGCCAACTTGAAATTGAGCGCTATTGGAGCCCTGAATACAAAGACAACACTACCCGCAGCAAGGAAGAAACCATCGAGGCCATTGACGCCGCCATGCGCGAAAGCGTGCGCTATCACAATGTGGCCGACGTTGAAGTTGGGTCGTTTTTGAGCAGCGGCATTGACTCCAGCTATATGGCGGCATGCCTTGCCAAAGAAAACCCCGATATCAAAACGTTTACCGTTGGATTTGCGGAATACGAAGGCGAGCGCGACGAGATTTCCTGGGCCAAAGAACTTGCCAGTGAGCTGGGCGTTGCTAACACGAACCACCACATTACCGAGCCAGAATATTGGGAAAGCCTACCCCGCGTGCAATGGCACATGGATGAGCCTTGCGCCGACCCCAGCGCTGTTGCCCTTTACTTTGTGGACAAGCTGGCTGCCACGCAGGTAAAAGCAGTTCTTTCAGGCGAAGGGGCCGACGAGTTTTTTGGCGGCTACAAAATTTATCAAACGCCCTTTGCCAACGCAAAGCTTTCAGGTATTCCCAAGCCGCTTTTGAAAGCAGGGGCACACGTGGCTAGCGCGCTTCATGTGCGTGGCGCTAACTACTTAAACCGCGCAAGCCACACGGTGGAAGATTGGTATTACACCAACGCGAATGGCGTGGCGTTTACCGCCCAGGAGCGCGCTGCTCTTCTGAAAGACCCTGTAACGGTTGGCACCCCACAACAGCTGGTAGCACCCACCTACCAAAAAGCTCAAGAGCAGAATTTGGATGAAACCACGCGCATGCAATACCTTGACCTGCACTTTTGGCTGGTGGGAGACATCCTGCTTAAAACAGACAAAATGTCTATGGCGCACTCGCTTGAAAGCCGCGTGCCCTTCCTTGACAAAAAGGTATTTGAGCTGGCTTGCACTATTCCCACCCCGCTTAAAGCGAATGAACAACAAACAAAAATTGCCCTGCGCAAAGCCGCCCAGCGTGCTATTCCACAAGCGTGGGCGCAAAAAGAAAAGCTGGGCTTCCCCGTTCCTGTGGTAAGCTGGCTGCGGGAAGAGCGCTACTACAACCAGGTGAAAGAATGGTTTACCGGCAAAGAGGCGCAGGAATTCTTTAATACCAATGAACTCTTGAAGCTTTTGGATGAGCACAAGGCGGGCAAAGACAACAGCCGTAAAATTTGGATTTGCTTCATGTTTCTTATGTGGTACCACATCTACTTCTCTGAAGAGGGAACGCATTAAGACACATTGATCAGACAAGCGTTACAAGTAACACACGAGGGCACGCCGTGGCGTGCCCTCGTTCGTCTTATACCAAGCGCCAGGCGTGAAC
>CAVDDP010000238.1:0-3120 GCA_963607695.1 Hallerella sp. | reverse complement strand
CGAGAAGCGCATCGGCGCAGGCAGTTCGCCCGTTACGCGACCGAGCGGCCTTAGGCCGTGACGAGGAGCGTAAAAGGGCGAAATGGCGCGCCTAGGCGCTTCGCAGCGTCGAGTTATTCCGCTGTTTGTTAAAACAGCGGAATAATAAAAGCGGTAAGGGCGAAGATGCCCGTGCAGCTGCCGCGCAGCGTCGAGTTATTCCGCTGTTCTGCCGAACAGCGGAATAACATGGTAGAATCGCATGCGGAAAAAACGCGAAGGAAAGGCACACTCATGAAATCGAATTATTCCCTTGTACGAAGCGCGCTACAGAAAGCAACAAGCTGCACTCTTTCCGTGGTGCTGGCCTGCGGGCTTTTACCTGCAACGTCGTTTGCAAACGAAGCGCAGGAAGCGGCAAAGAGTTTCCAGGAAGCAGCTCTTGCTCAAGAAAACGAAGATTCCCCAACCTCCTTAGACGCGCAGGGCGAACTTATTGACAGCACCGAGTATCAGCTGTCAAACGGAGAAATAGTAAGCGCAGATGAAGCCGCTTCAAAAACGGTGGAGCTTGAAAACGAAGCGTTTGCCGCAGCTGCTGCAGATTCAACCACAAATTCAGACGATGATGCCGCTCTTTCTGCACAAGAACTAACAACAAGCACTAAAAGCGGAACGGAAACCGATAGCGGCTATTGCGGCACCACTGATAATGGCGCAGACGGCACTAACATTTCCTACTATTACGATGGCGCAGGTACCTTAACACTTACCGGAACGGGCGAACCCGCTTTCTACAGCGAATACAACCAGACGTTTTGGTTCAGCTCGCCTGTTCCTGGCTGGTATGACTATCGCACCTCTATTACCAAGGTTGTAATTGGCGAAGGCATTACCGCTATTAGCTCTGCTCTTTTTGCACATACTTCCATTACTTCGGTAACACTTCCTTCAACCATTAAAAATCTTGACCAAATTGCTTTTACGGGCTGCTCAAAGCTTACCAGCGTAAAACTTAATGAAGGGCTTGAAAGCATTGGCAGCGAGGTTTTTAAAAATACAGCGGTAACCGCCATAGATATTCCCTCTACGGTAAGCAGCATCAATGCAGCGTTTTTCCGCAATATAGATGTTAGCAACATTACGATTTCGCAGGAAAACCCTTACTTTGCCATTGAAAACAACGTGCTATATTCCCTTGATAGCGCCAAAAATAAAGCAAAGCTTGTTCGCGCCTCAAGCAGTTTCACCGGAACGCTCAAGCTTCCTTCTACCGTTATTGAAATTGCCAATAACGCATGCGAAAGCATGACTGGCATTACGCAAGTTGAGCTACCGAAAGGCCTTACAACCATTGGAGAAGGAGCCTTCAATTTGTCGGGGCTTACCTCTATCGTCATTCCCGATAGCGTAACAACTATTGGAGGAAGCGCCTTTGCAAGCTGCTCTAACATGACGTTTGCCCACGTGGGAAGCGGGTTTAAGGGTTCAACCGCGGCAGACAAAAACAGTATGTTTGCGGGAAACCGCAAGCTTGCTACCGTGGAATTGTCAGAAGGCCTTGAGGTTATAGAGAACTACATGTTTCAAAACTGCACCTCGCTCACTTCCCTTACCATTCCCTCTACCGTAACTACAATTGGGAAAAACGCTTTCTACGGTTGTTCCAAATTGTCGCAGGTTGACATTCCTTCCACGGTGCAAAGCATTGGCACATACGCATTTCCTGCAAACACCACGGTAACAGGCGCCGTAAAGATATCGGATGGCAGCTACCTGCCAAATGCAACGGCTGCCGTTATTGAATATGACGTGCAGTATTGCGAAGAGGACGCGCGCTCTATGCTGAGCATGATTAACAGTTTCCGCACGGGTAGCGACGCGTGGTATTACAATGGTAATGAAGAAAAGGTTACCGCGAGTGGCTTATCCGAATTGAAGTACGATAAAAATCTGGAAGAAATTGCCAAGGCACGTGCCGCCGAAATTGCAATTCAGTTCTCACACACCCGCCCCGATGGTGGCAGCTGGTATACTGCAAGCTCGAACGGCGTAACACCCAACGGTGAAAACATTGCAGCAGGATACTCCAGCGCCGAAAGTGTTTTTGTTGGTTGGCGCGAGGATGACGAAGGCTACATCGGGCAAGGGCATCGGCGTAACATGCTAAGCTCAAGTTTCACGGCAGTAGGAATTGCCCACGTGCAATTCAATGGTGTTAATTATTGGGTGCAAGAGTTTGGCCGCCTAAGCAACACAACCAGCGTTTCTGGCAACGGCAGCACCTATACTGCGCCGTATAGAGTAACGCTTCCCTATACCAGCATTAAGAACTTCCCCACTGAATTTAGCTTCCCCAATAATCTGGGGCTCATTTCAAAAGGACAAAGTGCAACCATTTCGCCCTTTTATGCAAGTGGCTTAAGACTAAGCGATACCTTTTCTTACGGAGGGTTTAGCGCGTGCATTTACCCCATTCTGGTAAGCAGTAACGCTTCTCAACTATCGGTATCCGATAATAAAGTAACTGCTTTAGTTAATTATCCAAACGCCCAGGTTAGCGCCTATGTTGGCGGCAAAGAATATACCATTGAGGCCAATCAGTATGGGCATTGTTACGAAGTAGGAACAAGCGAATTTGTGCCGGGAAAAGTGAAGGTAACGTATTTGCTTGATGTGCCCGATGGCCAGGTTCCCTCGCTTTCAGGAAGCACACTGGTAAAAACAAGCCGCGGCACTTATGAAACGTTGATAGATACCGCCAGCGCAAGCGCTCTGACCGACGAATCGTTTACGCTGGTAGCCGCTTCGTCGAGCGATCTTATAGCACAAGAAATGGGAGACGTTACCAACAACGGCCTGGTAAATATTGTGGATGCCCAAGTGGTATACGATATGGCAAGCAAGTACTATAGCTATGCAAGCTTTTCGCTTTGCGATTGGCTGTGTGCCGACATGAACAACGATTACGTGCTTGACGCAGCAGACGCACTTACTGTTCAGCGCGCGGCAGTAGGGCATCGCATTCGATAAAGGGTTTAGTGCGAACGTTACTTGGTAAAGTTCGAAAGTGAGGGCAAGGGGAAGGGGGTTACAAAGCGAGTTCCGCACGAGCGATTTTTTGTGATATAAATGCGAAGC
>CAVDDP010000237.1:0-3131 GCA_963607695.1 Hallerella sp. | reverse complement strand
GGTAGTAGCTGTTTGATGGTGGGGGGAAGTGTCTTGGGTTGACGCTTCCGATTGGAGGGAAGTGTCTTGGGTTGGCGCCTTTGCTTGGGGAGAAGTGTCCTGCGATGGCGCCTTTGCTTTTGGGGAAGTGTCCGGGGTTGGCGCCTCATCATCCCTGATAAACTGCGCTGCAGGAACGTCAAGTACCTGGGCAATCTTTTCAAGAGTGGTGTTTTTAATGTTGACCACCCGCCCATTTTCGTACTTTGCAATGGCCGATTTCTGCACGCCAATAGCGTCTCCCAGCTCTTGCTGAGTAAGGCCTTTTGCTAAGCGTGCTGCTTTGATTTTCTGACCTAATTCCATAAGTGTCCTCCTTGGTGTCTTCACTATACGCGCGGTGTCTTATTCTGACAAGACACAAATTTCTATTCGGACACAATTTCCTTGTAGGAAACACTAGGAGCGGCTTTTTAGGCTGGCTCCTTCGCGTCAAGCATCTTTTTCACAGCCCGCGCCTTCCGCATCTGCTATAACCAATGCAGCCACAAAAGCCGCCGCCTTCTTCCTTTACGGAAAGATTACGCTTATTATGTTTGACGTGCCTTTTCCCTCTAAAGAGCACTACAATACGCAATTACACAGTGTGTAATAGAAAGGTTTAGTATTTATGAGAAACGTGCTGGCTGTTCTTAAGCGCGATTTCATTCGTTTGATAAAAGTTCCTTCGGCCATGGTAGTGGTCATTGCGCTTTTGGTTTTGCCGTCGCTTTACACGTGGTATAACGTGCTGGGTTTTTGGGATCCGTACAGCAACACGGGCAACATGCGCGTTGCGGTGGTGAACCTTGATCAGGGTGGCTCTCATGAGCTTACGGGTGAGCTTGACGTAGGCGGGCTTATTATTGATGCGCTGGAAGAAAACAGCCAGTTAAGCTGGCAGTTTGTCGATTACGATACCGCCATGGCAGACCTTGAATCGGGCAAAGACTATGCGGTTTTTGTTATCCCTGAAAACTTTACGCAAAACCTTTTAACGCTTCTTTCGGGCGACTTCCAGCAGCCAAACATTCAATATTACGTGAACATGAAAACAGGCCCGGTTTCTCCCAAAATTACCGACGCGGGCTCTACCACGCTTGAAGAAACCATTAATTCAACGTTTGTAGAAACGGTAAGTGACACGGTGGTGGAATCGCTTACCGAAGCGCTGAATAAGTCGCAGTCAACCATTAGTCAGGGCACGTCAGAGGCATCGTGCAAGGTGGGAGACGTTATTTCTGCAGTTGCGAACGCCCAGGAACAGCTTGAAAACGTGCAATCCATGCTTTCGCAGGCAAAAAATAAGCGCTCCGATGCCTTATATGCCTTAGACAAAGCAAGCAACGCGCTTAAAGAAGTTGAAAATGATTTAGGCGAAGTTTCGCAGGCATCAACTGAGGTGCAGCAGGCGTTGATAGATATAACGCCGGTGACCATGGAAGCGGTAAACAAAGCGCTCACTGCTCTCTATGCCCTGCAAGATGTTGCTGAAGCAGCTGGTTACGGTACCGAAATCCAAGCAGCAATTGAAGCCTTGGAAGGCTGCTCGCAATCGTTTTTTGGCACTATGATTCCTGCCGTGACCGAGGGGTTGGGGTCGCTGAGCTCTACCACTTCTGAAATTCAAGCAAGCGCATCAAGCCAGCAATTGCTTATTAGCCAGGCAAAAACCGTTTTAGATTCCCTGGATGGGTCGCTTGATACGGCAAGCGAAGCAATCACTCAAACAAACGACCTTTTGGACACGTTGAATAGCGATTTATCTACGCTACAGGTAAGCCTTTCAAGTTTGGCCAGTTCAAATGCCATTACGCAGTTGGTGGAAAACGGCACGCTCGATTCCGACGCCATAGCCGATTTCATGGGTTCTCCTACCACTATTGTTACGGAAAAACTCTATGAAGTAGAAGTGTATGGCTTTGCTATGGCGCCCTTGTTTATGAGCTTAACGTTTTGGATTGGCGCCTTTATGCTGCTGGTTATCATGCGCCAGGAAGTAGACGGAGAAGGCATTAAGAATCTAACAGTATCGCAGCGCTACGTAAGCCGTTTCATTATGTTTTCCCTGTTTGCGGTTTTGCAATCGGCAATTTGTTGCGCGGGGCTTTTGTATTTAGGCGTTCACCCGCAAAGCACGGCAGCTTTGTTTGTGGCATCGGCAATGTCGTCGCTTGCGTACTTGAGCATTATTTACTCGCTTTCGGTGCTGTTCCAGCACGTGGGCAAAGGCTTGTGCATTATTTTGGTGTTCATGCAAATTCCTTCAGCAACGGGTCTTTATCCTATTGAAATGATGGCAGGCTTCTATCAGGCAATCAGCCCGGTTTTCCCGTTCACGTATGGAATTAGCGCCCTGCGTGAAGCCATCTGCGGTTTTTACGGCTTCACCTTCTTGAAAGATATTGCCGTATTGGCGCTGTTCTTTGTGGTCTTTTTGGCGCTGGGCTTAAGCTTGCGCCCGTATCTTGCGGGCGTGAATCGCACGTTTACCAAGCAGCTGCGTGAAAGCGGCATTTATAACAGTGAGAGTGTGGAAACTCCCGCCCGCCAATTCCGTTTGAGATGGCTTGCAAATGCGCTTTCTAACCAGGAAGAATATCGCGAAGAGATGCTTGAGCGGTATGAACGCTTCCAGCACCTTTACCCGCGCCTTATCAAAGGAGCCGTTGTGTTTGGTGTGGCAGTGCCCGTGGTAGTTGGCATTGTTATGGGCATGACCGTGGGTGAAAAAGTAACGCTTCTTTCCGTTTGGCTTGCATGCCTGGTAATTCTTTTGGTGTTCTTAACGGTTGTTGAAAACTTGCGCGAAGGCTTTGAGCGTCAGCTTTCCTTGGGCGGCATGGGCGAAGGCGAGCTTCATTCCATTTATGCTTCTCGTCAGGTAGTAGAGGCAACGCCTGCTGAAAAACAGAAGAAGGCAGCGGCACCAACAAGCGTGGGCGCACAGGCAACACTTGCCGTGAATGCGCTGGGAGCCACCATTTCTGCTGTTGCTGCCAGGGCAAAGGAAGATGTGGACGCGGGCACGAGTGGCGCCGGCGCGGGTGCGGGTGCAAGCGAGGCTGCGGGCGCAAGCGAGGCTGCGGGTGCAAGCGCGAGCGCATCGCAGG
>CAVDDP010000236.1:0-3150 GCA_963607695.1 Hallerella sp. | reverse complement strand
CTGCGGCAATAGCCTCGGCACGCCAGCGGCGCACCTTGCGAATCTCGTGCACAACGAAAACGGTGGAAACGCAAATGCTGGCAAAGTCGGAGGTAGGCAGGCACGCCATAATGCTTTCCAGGCCGCTGAAGCCGAAAAGCTGCATGTACACGGGCGGCAACAGCAGATACATGGGAATCAGGAACAGAATTTGGCGCATCATTTCCAGAATGGCGCTTTTGATGGGCTGGCCGCTGCTTTGGAAATAGCTGGAGCCCATAACCTGAAAGCCCACGGGGCCAAACAGGATGCTCATTACGCCCAGCGCCTGCACCGCAATGTCGTAGCCTTCGTCCTTCACGCCGAAAATGCCCACAATGGGGCCGGGGGTTAAAAACGCCAGCGCGGTAAAAATAAAGCCCACAATCATGGAGGCAATAATGGCAAGTTTGAGCGCCTGAAGCACGCGGTTCCACAGCTTGGCGCCAAAATTGAAGCCAATAATGGGCTGCGCGGCAATCATAATGCCCAGCATGGGCGTGAACGCAAACGAGCACGCCTTCATAGCAATGCCCAGGGCAGCAAGCGCTGTATCTGCGGAAACGCCATCGACAACGGCGTACTCGGTAACAACCAGGTTGAAAACCAGGCTCACGCACATAGAGCCCACTTGCGTAACAAACGAGGCAATGCCCATAACCAAAATGCGCCCCACCAAACGCGGTTTAGGAATCAGGTTAATAAGGCGCAGGCGGAAAGGCGCCGTTTTCACAAACATAAAGTACGCCATAGTAGGAACCATGCCGCACGCTTGCCCCAAAACGGTTGCCCAGGCGCTACCGGTAACACCCCAGCCCCACACCATAACAAACAAGTAGTTCAAAATAATGCAGGCGAAGGTACCCACGCACTGCGTTACCATGGCCAGATTGGGGTGCCCTGCCGTGCGCAGGAAGTTGCCCACGCCCATGCCCAGCGACTGAAACACAAAGCCGCAGCAAATAATTTGCACGAATGTTTGGGTGTATGCGCGCAGCTCAGCGGGGGTAGAAAGCACGTCCAGAATAAAATCAATGGCGAAGATTGAAAATACAGCCACCAGCAGCGCCAACGCAATAAGCAGAAAAACGGTGTTGCCCAGCGTTTTTTCTACCTTGTTCATTTTGCCTTCGCCCATTTGGATGGCAGCTAAGGCATTGCCACCCTGACCAGCCAAAAGTGAAAAGCCCATGAGCAGCGTCATTACGGGGAAAGCAAGCGTTGCCACGGCAGCACCGGCATCGCCCATGGAGCGCTGCAAAAAGGCGGTGTCCACAATGTTGTACAGCGTGTTGAACATCATGCCAATAACGGCAGGAATGGCAAACTCAAGCAGCAGCTTGCCTATTTTTTCGCGCCCCAGGCGTGTGGTGTCGCTTTTGTTTATTTTTTGCGGTTGCTTCGCTTGCGCTTTTTGCGGTTGCTTCGTTTGTGCTCGTTGCGGTTGCGTTTGTGCCGTTTGCGCGCTTGGCGCTTGTGCCGTTTGCGCGCTTGGCACTTGTGCCGTTTGTGCGCTTGGCGCTTGTGCCGTTTGCGCGCTTGGCGCTTGTGCCGTTTGTGCGCACTGTTGTTCTTGTTGCTCTTCTGTCATTTCTTTTTCCAAACCCACTACTTTTTACTATCCAGCGCCGCTGCCACTTTTTTCGCAGCGTCAGTAATGGAGAGCCCCTCAACATCAACCGTTACTTGCGCCCACTTTTCATACAAGGGAAGCCGTTCTTCGTACAACTCTGCCAGGCTCATGCCAATACCGCCTTTGAGCACCACGCCGCGCTCTTGCAAGTCGCCCAGGCGCTCAACCAAGCTATCGTAGGAAATTTGCAGGTACACCACCGTGCCAATGCGCTGAAAATGTTGCATGGCTTCCGTGGAGTACACGGCGCTTCCCCCGGTGGCAACAACCGTGTGATACGGGCAAATCTCTTGCAGATCTTCGTTTTCTACATCCAGAAAACCCAAAGGGCCGCGCTCGTTGATAATGTCTTGCAGCGTTTTGCCGTGCTTGTTTTGAATGTACAAATCGGCATCAAGGAAGTCGTAATTCAGAATTTTTGCCAGGACCACGCCCAAGGTAGATTTTCCCGCGCCGGGCATGCCCGTAAGAATGATGTTGTCCAAAGAGCCCGCGGGTGCGGCGGCTTCGCCTTGCGCATTTACGCCTTGCGCACCAGCGAAAGCAACACCTTCCCGCGCTTCGCTCTCTTGAGCTTCGCCTTGCACATTTTTTTCCTGCGTCACGTGTATTTCCTTCCCTTTTTTACCAGCCCCTATATATACCATGCACGGCACCTTTTGATAAGGCGATAAGGGCAAATGCATACTATCAAGCAGCAGATGGAAAGGGTGCTTACCATGCCGTTTGCGTGAACATTGCAATTTGCTGAAAATTTTTGTTTGAAATATGCGCGTAGTTTGCTAAAATTGCGGATACGCATGGTTAAGGAGAGCTGTCCGAGAGGCCGAAGGAGCGCGCCTGCTAAGCGCGTATACCCCACAAGGGTATCTGGGGTTCAAATCCCCAGCTCTCCGCCAGGCGTCTTTTTTTATGTTGGCACACATTGGCGGCTTTAATTCAAACGTGGCTGTTATTGCTGGGATTGCAACAGGCCGGGCTGCAACAAGTTCGGCGCAACAAGCCGGGCTGCCCTGAGCAGGGTTGCAACAAGCCGGGCTGCCAACGCAAAACAGTACCAAGAGCACCACAAACAAACCAAGGTGACCTTATGTTTCTTATTCGCCTCACACGCATTGTTCCTTTTGTTATATTCCTTGCGGTGCTTGCTGTTGTTATTTATCTGGTGGCTCGTTTCAGGTTTCCCAGCGCGCGCGCAAAGCAAATTGTGATTGATTTTTTCTCGGTTATTTGCATTGTTTTGTGCGTTGTACTGGGCTTTATTACCCTTCTTACCGTGCTTGACAAAAACGAATTTGCGGTAGAAATCTTTGGAAGCTTTTTGGCTGCGGCGGTGCTGGGGCTTGTGGTGGTGCGCTTGTGCAATTGGCGTTTTTTGAAGAAGTATCCGCAGTACAAACATCGCCCGCAAGAGTCGTTTGTGTACACCACCTGGCACAAGCTGCGCGATTTCGTGCGCAACTTAATGAACAACCAGCAGCCTATTCGCTAGCGCGGTT
>CAVDDP010000235.1:0-3151 GCA_963607695.1 Hallerella sp. | reverse complement strand
GCGCCGTTACCTCAGCTGGATAGAGGGACTGACTACGAATCAGTACGTCGGGGGTTCGAATCCCTCACGGCGCACCACCAAAATCTCTACCGCGAAAGCGGTTTTTTTTATGCCCTGATTCAGGCGCACTGCTTTCCTGCGTTTCACACGCTCCGCTCTCCTGCGCTCTATACGTGCTGCTTTTTGAGCGGCAAGCGCCGGAGCCAACGGCTTCCCCAAAATCTTTTTTATTGACACGAATATGTTGTTAAATCGTGAGCCGCGCGGGGGCAAAAAGCGCTAAACTATACGTGTACGCTTGATGAAAGGAGTTTTCCTTAGCACAACGCCTGGTTTGTTGATAAAAGGCTTGCGGAAAACTGCGGTAATCAGGCTTTTTCTTTTTTCTGGCAACAGAAAAGCACGAGTGAAAGGAGCGCATTATGAGCATTAACGTTACGGGTAGAAAGATGACAGTAACCCAGGCCCTGCGCGATTACGCCGAAGAAAAAATTGGCGCGTCCATGAAGGTTATGGACATTAAACCTCTTGATGCCGAAGTTGTTTTGTACACCGAGAAAAACCCCTCTAATCCGCGTCGCGCTGTTTGTGAAGTTACGCTTCGTGCAAAGCAGCATGTTATTCGCGTTGAAGAGAGCGAAGAAGATATGTACGCCGCTATTGATGTTGCGGCGGCAAAAGTGGTTCGTCAGCTGCGTAAGTTTAAGACGCGCGTTATTGAGAAGCGCCCCATGGCAGAAGCGAAAGCTGCTCAGGTACGCGAGAAGAAGCCAACAGAGCTTGATATTGACGGTTTGATGGAAGAGCTTTGCGCCGATGAAGAAATTGTTCGTACAAAGGTAATTGAGTTCCCGCCGCTAACGCAGGAAGAAGCGCTTATTGCTATTGATCTTTTGGGTCACGATTTTTATGCGTACATTGACCGTGACACAAATCTTCCTTGCGTTTTGTATCGCAGAAACGGCGGCGGCTACGGCTTGCTTATGCAAAAGGAGTAAGGTGAAGCACAAAGCGTTGTTTGGAGCGCTTGTATTTACGCAGTTACGTAACCCGGCAAAACAAGAAGGCGGCACTCAAAAGGTGCCGCCTTTCTTTTCTTTAGAGCGTCAAAGCTTAATTGTTCCCAATGCCTAACGTGTTTAAGTCAACGCTTTCTACAATGCGAATTAAATCTTGCTGGGTGTGAACGTTAAGCTTGCGATAGATATGGCGCATGTGCGTTTTTGTGGTGCCCTCAGAAATGTAGAGCTTCTCTTGAATAAGCGCTGCATTGTATCCTTTTGCCAGGTAGAACAGCACTTCTTGCTCGCGCATAGAAAGCATGTAGGTGTTGCCAATAATCTGGCATTTCTCGCGAAACTTTGCAATGTGCTTTACAGGGGCCTGGCCAGAATCTGCCGGTGCACCCAAGGCACCAGAGGCATTTGTACTGCTGCCTGTGCCTGCGGTAAGCGTAAGCCCGCTGCGTCCTGCCGATAATGCCGCGCTTGCTGCCGTTGCAGCTTCCGTTGCACCTGCTTGAACGCCGTTTCCAACAGCGCCGGTGCCCGCGCCTCCCGCGCTCGCAACCGCAACCGCAACAGCAACAGCTCCCGCGCCTGCGTTCATAACGCCGCCCTGGCCCGCAACAGCGGCGTCTGCGGCGCTCGCGGTACCCGCAACACCCGCAACGCCCATAGCACCTGCAGCGCTCGCACCTGCAGCGCCAGCGCCCGCAACATCGCCGCCCGCCACTTCGGCAAGCGTCATGGTTTCCCCTGCAGCGGGCGAAGTAGCAGCCGGTGCATCCAGCGGTACCTTGCTTGCATAGCGCGCTACGTTGCTTTCCTCGGTAATTTCAGCACGTTGCCGTTCTTCTATGTTCTTGGAACTCTCAATGCTTTTCTGAAGTGCATTGGGCTTCAAAATTACTTTGATTTCCGTTTGTGTTGGCAGCAAAAGATACGATGCCATAAGAACAATAAGCATGATCAGCGAAAACGTGGTGTCGCTGAAAAGCTCTACGCCGTATGAGCTTTGCGCCACCGCATTAGCAACGGCAACAATAGTGGTGGCAAGGCCGGCACAACCGCGGCCAATGCCAAAGACTAAAACGGGCGATAGGCGGAAGGATTGCGCGAATTCGCCAAAGTACATCCACAGCAAGCCTTCAAAACACAAGTAGGCAATCAAAGCAGAAACGCACTGGAAAAGCGTTTGGTCGTGCCCGCCAAACGAAATTGCAGCAACAGCAACAGCAACAAACAAGCCAATTACCCTAAAGTCAAACGACCAGCCATCTTCTTGTGCGGGCAGCAAAAGCGTGACCACAAACAATATGACCGCCATAGCGCCCACTGATAAAAGCGCATACGGCAAACCAAGCGTTACGTTGGGGTGAATTGCCACCAGGCGCAAAAAACCCAGTGCAATGCAGAAAATCACAATGGGCACTGCAAACTTAGCAAAGAACGTAGACAAACGCACCGGCAAGGGCGAAAAGATCTGCTTTCCTGCGCTTTTGCCTATACCAAATATTTGGTGGGTAAGTAAAATGGCTAGCTCTACCAGCGGGAAAAGCGCAGTAGCAATGCCGCCCAAAGGATACTTAAGAATGGTTTCTACCGTTACATAAAGCGAAAAAGCCAAAGTAAAACCAACAATAGAGTTCACACGAATACTGGTAACACTGCAGCGGGCAAAGCGCACACCCCATGCAATCAAAAGAATGGAAGAGCCAAACCCGGTGGTAACGCCTGCAATCAAATGAACAACAAAGCACAAAGCTTCATTCTGGAGCTGCACAAAGTAAAGAAGTGTTCCCACGCACATAAGAAGGGTAGAGCACACCACCGTTGATTTTTTACGGTAGAACGATTTGAACTTCTGATCGGTTAAGCCTTCAAAAATAAGGCACAGAAAATAGGCAACTAAAGAAATGAACGAGGCAGTGGGAATGCCAAAAAGGCTTTCGCCCGTAAGCACACCTTCGCTCATGAAAAGAGAAGAAGCGCCAAACATAGCGCAAAATATCCAGGCCTGATGAAAACCGTAGCCAACGGAAATCAAGCCAAGGTCGCCGGAATGAGCATTTTCCCCGTAGTCAAGCGTAAAGGAAACACGTGGAAAGAAAACGCGCATGAGATCCCCTCTCTGTTCTCCCCCCCCTGAG
>CAVDDP010000234.1:0-3169 GCA_963607695.1 Hallerella sp. | reverse complement strand
AATAGGCGCTTTTTGATAGCTTTTTGATAGCTTGCGCGTGCAAATTGATGGAATTCTGATAGTTCATGCGCGCCTTTTGATAGCTTTTTGATAGCTTACGCGCCCGCTTTGATAACTTTTTGATAGCTTGGTGGCGTACTCTTTCCCCGTATTACGGGAAGGAGTACGCCATGAATAAAAAACAGGTACGCTTACAAGCTAAACTTACTCATTTTATTTCACGAAATGCTGCACGTTTAAAAGTGGTAGCAGGAGTTTTAGGCATTCTTGCTGTTACTGCTTTTGGTCTTTTTGGCAGCGCTAGCGCGCAAAGTGAGACATTCGTAAAAACGGATGATGAATCGAGCGTGCAAGCAGCTCAAGAGTCAAACGTTGAAAGCGACTCTATTCAAAGTTCTCTTACTTCCTCAAGCGTTGCGGACAAACAGCTTTGTGTGTATATCTGTGGACAAATTGCGAGCCCTGGTGTGTATTACCTTGATGAAGGCTCACGTGTTTGTGATGTGGTGGAGCGTGCTCAAGGTTTTTTAGAAGATGCATCCCCTGAATCATTAAATCTTGCGCGGGAAATTCAAGATGGCGAGCAAATCACCGTACCCAGCAAAGAAGAGGCTTCGGGTGCCTCAAATACCACAAGCGCTCAAGCGACAAGCGCATCATCTGCTTCTTCTTTAATCAATGTAAATACTGCTAATGCAACGGAGCTTGAAGAAATTCCTGGCATTGGTCCCTCCCTTGCGCAACGCATTATTACGTATAGAGCAGAGCAAGGTAGTTTTAAAAGCGTAGATGAACTTGAAAATGTTTCAGGTATTGGCTCTAAAAAGATTGAATCTATGCGTGCTTATGTTTGTGTATAGCGTTTCATGATTTGAGCTGTTCAAAAGCTTACAAACGTTATGCAGGCGCACCTTGCAATGAACGAATCAGCTGAAATACGTCAAGCGTTTTTCCTTGAACCCCTTGTTAAAAGGCTTCGTTTATCGTTGGTTTTAGCGCTTGCTCTTTTGTTTTGGGCAAGCTGTGCCTGGTTTTATTCTTGCGCTCAAACGTATTCAGAAGAAGCTTGTTTTAGGGCGGGGTTATTTTCCTTAGCTTTATCCCTGTTGCTTTTTGGGGCGGTGAAAGCGGCAGGAAAAAAACGTGCTTCTTGGGGGAATAAAAGGGTAGCAGTACAAAAGGCGCTGTTAGCGCTTTGTGCTGTAAGTATTGCCTGTACCTGCGCTTGTTCAGGTGCTTTGCATATAATCAATGCAAGAAAAGCATTGCAACTAGAGGAAAATACCTCTGTTCAGGCAACGCTTTCTTTGTTTGTGCTAGAAGATACACAGAACTCAACGTATGGTGTTAAAGCCGATTGTCTAACGTGTTTACAAGATGGGAGTATTGTTCGCGTTCGCTTACAAACGTCGCAGGATATAACACTTTATTATGGGCAGCTTGTTACCGCTCAGGTAGAGCTAAAAAAGCCTACTACCACGCAACAGGAGTCCTTTTGGAAAAAGGGAATTGTTGCACGCGCGCAGCTTGAAAGTTTAGAGCAAACAAATTGGCTTACCCCGTTTGCAAAGCAACGCGCCGCATTTATTGAAAGCGCTCTTGCAAAAGATTCAAGCGCTCAAACAGGGTTGTTTTTAGCGTTAGCGTGCGGGTATCGAACAGTACTACAAAGCAATGAGCTTTATACCAACTTTCAGGTGGCAGGGCTTGCGCATATCGTGGCAGTAAGTGGTGCGCATTTAAGTTTGGCAATTGCTTTTGTTGCTCTTCTTCTTACGCGCCTTAAATTGCCAAAAAAGGTACTCTTAGCGGGGTCAATTCTTACCATCTTTTTCTTACTCTTTGTATGTGCTTTTCCTATTTCTGCGTTTAGGGCAGCTTTCATGGCGGTGCTTAGCTGCTTTTCCTTCTTTGCCAAGCGAAGACCTGCATCACAGAATGCATTGGGATTATGTATTGTATTTTGCCTTTTGGCAGATCCCTGTAGTGCACTTTCAGCATCGTTTGCGCTTTCTGCACTATCAACTGCGGGTATTATTCTTTTAACACCGCTTTTTACCCGCATGATGAGTCGCAATAAAAAGGCACATAGTTCTTCTTTAGGTGAAACCGTTAAAGAAAGCCTTTCTTTAACACTTGCGGCAAGCATTGCAACACTACCTTTATCTGCTGCTTTGTTTTCCCAAATCTCACTTATTGCCCCTTTATCAAATGTAGTTGTTGGCTTTCTTTTTGCCCCCCTCTGTTTAAGTGCGCTTATTAATCAGCTGTTGTTTTTAGTAAGCGGCTGTGTGTTTTCGCTCCCTTATTTTTTCTGCAAGGGATTAAGCTCTCTTTTTTCGGGTATTGTTTCTGTGCTTGCAAGTATTCCGTATGCTGCTGTGCCAGCACAAATAAGCACCGAATGCGCACTTGCGTTTACCGCCATATCGTTCTTTCTTATTCAAGCGTTTTTCCAGTGGCGCAATGTTTCTAAATGTGATGCAATGCCTGATATAAGCTTAGCGGCGCCTCGTAAGATTACCCTTCTCTTAACAATTTTTGCGGTTTTCGCGCTTGCGGTAATACTCATTTTCCCGCGCAACAACGCTCCCTATCTTGCTGCACTTAAGGTAGGGCAGGGGGATGCTCTTCTTTTGCACGATGAGCAAGTATCAATTCTTGTTGATACCGGCAATCAAGATTCAATGCTTAAGCAAGAGCTTGCAAAAAAGGGTGTTTATAGGCTTAACGCGGTATTCATCACTCACCCCGACAACGACCACTGCGCTTCCTTGGCTTCACTTGCCTCTGTTGTTGAAATCGAAAAAATATACGTGCCTGCTTCTTTGCTTGAATGTTCTTGTGAAAAGTGCACAACACTCATGCAAACAATTAAGAAAACGAAAGTTTCTTACGAAGGGGTAGAAGTAGGAAATTCTTTTGCAACTAAACATTTTTCAATTGAAGTATTGTGGCCGCAAAAATACACCGATGAAGGGGGAAACGAAGATAGCTTATGTTTACGGGTACAGGTAGATGCCGATTCAAATAACACCAATGATTACACCGCACTTTTAGTGGGCGATGCCGAACAAGAAACGCTTCAAAAGCTTATTAACAACAATAAATTGGATGAAGTTGACATCTATAAGGTAGGGCATCACGGCTCAAAAATTTCCTGTAATAG
>CAVDDP010000233.1:0-3182 GCA_963607695.1 Hallerella sp. | reverse complement strand
CAACGAAAAAACCTATAAACATTTATAGTATTAATTGCATTTTTGTTTTTGAAATAATACTTCTTTATTTTATAGGTTTTTCGTGCAATGAGTAAGCAAGCGAAAATCTATACAACAGGCGGCTCAAAAGGCATTTACGGGCAAGGAGACTGGGCTTATAACCCGTATACGATATAGATTACGCTATAAATAACAAACGTAACAGGTAGCATAACAAGCACAATCTTAAAGCGCTTTTTAAACCGCCAGGTTTTGAAACGCGGCATTATTTTTGCCAAAGGGCGCGGAGCAAGCAGCAACAACGCTGGCAAAAACACAAAAATCCAAATACACATATAGACAATGAACCGGGGAAGAAGAGGGAAATCCGTAAAAGGCTCAACAGGGTTAAGAGCAGTATGTATACTGCCCGCAAGCATAACGCCCACCAGGGTAAACAAGATAACATCCCAAACAACGCCCAACCAAAACGTGGCTTTAGATAAAAGCGGTTGCTTAAATAAGGGGCGTATTTCGTTAGGGGGCGTGCTTTGAGAGGCGATTTCAGGCATACTTTCAGCTGTACTTTCAGGTGTGCTTTGAGAAGCACTTTGGGAAGCAGTTCCAGGCGCACTCATAAGCGCGCTTTCAAACGCATGCTTTAACGCTTCTGCACTTTGAAACCGCGCCGCAGGGTCAAATGCTATGGCACCCCTTATAACCTGCTGCATTTCCTGAGGAACAGCATGTTTATCCAATAGCTGGTCAATTTTGCTGAAAGCAGGAATTTCACCCACCAGCAAATAAAAAAGCAGCATGCCTAACGCATACACATCACTGCGCTCGTCGGTTTGACCAAAGCCAAATTGCTCGGGCGGCGCAAAACCGCGCGTTCCAAAATTGGTAGTATCGGTACTTGCCTCTTCGTTAAAAGACCGCGCAATGCCTAAATCGATAAGCACCACCGCGTTATGAGAAAACATAAGGTTGCTTGGCTTAACATCCCGGTGTATAAGCGCAGGTGAAAAGCCTGTGTGCAACTCCGACACCGCATCACAGGCGCCTGGAAAAAGGGTACGCGCCAAGCAAGCAGAGGCGCCACGCGCTTGAACAAGCTGCTCAAACGTTTGCCCTTCAATAAATTCCATGAGCACAACGCAATCTTCGCCTGCTTCATAACAATCTATAATTTGCGGAAGATGAGCAAAGCGCGCGCCTTTTTGCTGGGCTTGGAAAAGGCGCTGCCACGCATTGCCTACCCCTTTGCCCGCGCGAAATGTTTTTCTTACCAGGGGCAAGGGTTGAGTTTCGCCGTTAAAGGCAGCACCGTTGTCAAAGGCGTTGTTGTTGTTAGAATTGCCATTGCTTGCGGTAGCACCGCTGCGGCCGCAAGCAAAATGCACTTTTTCCGTTTTGCCGTAGTTGTTTTCTTTAAGAACAGCGTCTACCACAAGGCTTTGGTCGCGCTGAAGTGAGTCAAGATATTGTTGAAGGTTTTGTGTCATGCGCGTATGGTACCACACCAAAACACACAACGGCGCGGGCGCAGGCGCTCAGCTTTCGCCAGGCTTTTGCCGTGCCCAGCAAACGCTACCACAAGGTCTTCCCCTTCGCCTTCCCCTACTTTTTCTTAGCTTATGGTTGCCTCGTTATAGCGATACAGCTCTTCGTCGGTTTCATGAAGCCCATAGTTGTGAGTAAGGCAAAAAATGATGATGGCATCGCGCCGGCACTTGCAATAAAGTTCACTGTGACCAGCAATTTTTAACACGCGATTGGCTTCGCGCAAAGAGCAACTCAAAGCAAAAATAAGCTGCAGAAGTTTATCGCGCGAAGCATTGCGCTGACCTTTGAAAATTTGGTAGCCAAACGTGGCATCAAGCCCTGCGGCACGAACAACCGCCGCTCGTTTAAGCCCTTTTTCCTGCAAAAGTTGCGAGAGATACGTGGCTAAATCTCGCTCTTCGTCGTTGTATTTTTCAGCAAATGCAGAAGGGTCCGGCGCGCTCAGCAGCTCATCCAGAAGCTTCTCGGTAAGAGGCTCTTCCTTTAGTGATGTAAGTGGTGCTTCCACGCCTTCCCCTGCTTCCACGCTTTCCCCTTCTGCATAATTCATAGCGATACAACTCAAATTATAAGCCGAAGACAAAAACTAGCCAACAAGCCACGTTACGTTGTTCTTTTCCGAGAAAAACGACGGGCTGTAAATAATCTTTGCTGCCTGGCCTTCAAACACTACCACGCCACTTACGCTTCCACCTGCGGCAAGTTTTCCACTATCCAACTGCTCTGAAGAATCGGGCGCGTCTCCGCCAAAAACAAGCGTAGCATTTCGTTGTGCGCCCTGGCTATCTTGCGCCGACCAATCGAACATAGTAAAGCTTATGGTATCGGTGCCGTTGTTCACATAGGTAACGTTCGCGCGCGTAAATTCATCGCCGTTATAGTCGGAAAGCCCCGTTTCTACCGCATCAACGCTTACCGTTAAGCCATCGCTCATGTTTACTGCCGTGCCAACAACAAGATCTTCGGTTTGTTGCGCTGCTTGAGTTGCGTCAGTTGAGCTTGCAGAAGCACTTGAGCTTGCGGTACTGCCTGTGGCAGATGCGCCCGAAAACGCTTCATCCCATGCTGCTGAGTATATGCTTTGCGTTCCCAACACCACAGCAAAAGCAATAACGCAAATAATGGCGCCCGCAATGGAAAGGCCTTTTCCGCTTTTTTTACCGCGCACGCAAGCAACAATGCCCACAATGGCAAAGACAAGCCCCAGCGCCGCAAGGAAAGCTGAGCCGTTATTGATAATGGGCAAAAATGAGGTAAGAAGCGCAACAAGCCCCAGTACAAAGCCGGTTATTCCCATGGCGCTTTTGCCAGCCGGCGCCTGCGTAACCGGGGGCGTTGTAGTTTGTTGCGTTTGCGGTGTGTAGTTTTCCATGATACGTCCTTCCCTTTCCAACGCTTTAATTTGATTGCGTTACCAACGTTAGAATTAATGGTAGAGAATGTATCGGCGCATTTCATTAGCTGCCAGCTAATGTTTGCGCGCCAGCACGCTTCCCCGCGCCCTTGTTTGAATTCATAAAGAGAAGCCGGCGCAACTTTATAGGGGGAAGCGCAGTTTTATAGGGGGAAGCGCAGTTTTATAGGGGAAGCGTGACTTTATAGGGAAAGCGTGACTTTATGGGGAAAGCGCAACTTTA
>CAVDDP010000232.1:0-3184 GCA_963607695.1 Hallerella sp. | reverse complement strand
ATGCTTTCTATTGAAGAAGTAAACGCGCTGGCGCCCAGCCACAAAACGGTGCGTTGCAAGCATTGCTCAAACGCGTGCTTGCTTACTATCAATGACTTTGGCAAAGACCCGCAAACCGGCAAGCATCGTCGCTTTATCACGGGTAACCGTTGTGAAAAAGGTGCAGGTAACACCGGCAAAGCTGCCAAAGTTCCTAACTTGTTTGAGTTCAAGGAGCACCTACTGTTTGACCGCGAAGGCTTATCCGCGCAAGAAGCAACGCGGGGCAGCGTGGGCATTCCGCGTGCGCTGAACATGTACGAAAACTACCCGTTCTGGCACACGTTTTTCACCAAACTGGGCTACCACGTGGAGCTTTCTGACCCTAGCTCCAAAAAAACGTATGAGGCCGGCATTGAATCCATGCCTTCCGAGAGTGTGTGCTACCCGGCGAAGCTCTCGCACGGCCACATTATGGATTTACTGGCGCGCAGCATCGATTTCATTTGGATGCCCTGCGTGCGCTGGGAGCGCCAGGAAGACGACGGCGCGAACAATCACTACAACTGCCCCATTGTCATGAGCTATTCCGAGGCACTGAAGCTTAACGTGGATGACCTGCAGGAATCGCACATTGCGTTTATGAACCCGTTTCTTCCCTACGACGATAAAGAGGCGCTAAAGCTGCGCCTGTATGAACAACTAGGTGCGGGTGGCAAGCTGCAAGCCGCGCTGCAAGAGCACGGGAAGGGTGCGGCAAACAATTTCCCCACGAAAGCAGAGATTTCGGCTGCGGTAGATGCCGCGTGGGAAGAAGATGTGCGCTTTAAAGACGCTATGCATGCAAAAGGCGAAGAGTGCTTGCGCTGGCTGGAAGAAACAGGTGGTCACGGCATTGTTTTGGCAGGCCGCCCGTATCATAACGACCGCGAGATCAACCACGCTATCCCCGAGCTTATCACTAGCTTTGGGCTTGCGGTTTTTACGGAAGACTCCATTGCGCATTTGGGGAAACTCCAACGTAACCTGCGTATTTACGATCAGTGGATGTATCACACGCGCTTATACAACGCAGCAAGTGTGGTGTGCCGCCGCAAAGATTTAGACCTTATTCAGCTGAACTCATTTGGATGCGGCCTTGACGCACTTACTACCGACCAGGTGCAGGAAATTCTGGAAGCAAGCGGCAAAGTGTACACGGTGCTCAAGATTGACGAAGTGTCTAACCTGGGTGCCGCCCGCATTCGTGTGCGCTCGCTTTTGGCGGCACTTCGCCAGCAGTCGGAAACCGGCACGCTGGGCGCTGTTGGCGCAGCTGCGGAAGCCGCCGCAGCTCCCGTCGCAGCAGCTCCCGCCGCCGCCACAACCGCAGCGGCTCCCGCAGCAGTTCCCGCCGCAGCTCCCGCCACCGCCGCAACCGCCCCCACAACCGCCGTCACCGCGCCCCTTTCCGCAGATGAACAGCAGGTTCTCTTCGACAGCAAAACGGCGTGCGCAAGCCCCGCTACCGGCACCTTCACTGCCCAGCGCGAAGCGGCCTCCACGGAGTTCCCGCGCCCCGAGTTCACCCAAAAAATGAAGGACGAGGGCTGGACCATCATTGCGCCACAAATGGCGCCCTACCACTTTGAACTGCTGGTTCCTATCCTTCGCAAGTACGGCTACAACGCCGAGCTGTTGCCTTCCGTAGACCCCAAAGCGGTGGATGCGGGCCTGAAATACGTGAACAACGACATTTGCTACCCCTCTATTCTTACGGTGGGGCAAATCATGGAAGCCGTAACCAGCGGCCGTTACGACACCAACAAGCTGGCGGTTCTTATCACGCAAACCGGCGGCGGGTGCCGTGCTACCAACTACATTAGCCTTATTCGCAAAGGCCTTAAAGACGCAGGTTACGGGCACATTCCCGTTATTGCCATTGCGCTTTCTACCACCAACGAGCACAACGAAGGCTGGCACATGTCGGCAAAAATGTGGAAGGATGCCATTCCGGCGTTCCTGTTTGGCGACCTGCTTTCTCAATGCCTCTACCGCGTGCGCCCCTACGAGGCCACGCCCGGTAGCGCGAACGCACTCTTCCGCAAATGGATGGATTACCTGGGGCAACGCATTGATAAGCTTAGCTATCGTGAATGTAACAAGCTGTACGCGCAAATTGTGGAAGAATTCGACGTGCTGCCGTGCGTGAACTTTGGCAGCAAGCCGCGCGTGGGCGTGGTGGGCGAGATTCTGGTGAAGTTCCACCCTACGGCAAACAACCAGCTCATTAATGTAATTGAGGCAGAAGGCTGCGAAGCCGATGTTCCGGGGCTTATGGACTTTTTCCTGTTTGGCATTGCCAACCGCGAGTATCGCCATCAAGAGCTGGCGCCTAATTTCAAGAATCACCTAATTGGAAAATATGGCATTAAAGCAGCGGAAATGCTGCGCAATCCCATTCGCAAGGCGTTGGCAAAATCCCAGCGTTTTTGGCCGATGGGACACATTGAGCATTGTGCGGAAGGCGCCGCGAAAATTCTTGACCTTTGCAACATGATGGGTGAAGGATGGCTGCTCACGGGCGAAATGGTAGAGCTCATTGAGCGCGGAACACCTAATATTGTGTGTGCGCAACCGTTCGCCTGTTTGCCAAACCATGTGGTAGGAAAGTCGGTTATTAAAGAGCTGCGTCGCAGGTACCCGCAAAGTAACATTGTGGCGGTTGACTACGACCCCGGTGCTTCGGAAGTAAATCAGATAAATCGCATTAAGCTCATGATTTCCGTTGCGAAGGCAAACTTAGCGAAACAACAAAGCGAAAGCAGCACGGGCAGCGCGCAAGCGTAGCGAAGTAACACAAGTGCTGCTGAAAAAGCGAAACAACAAAGCAATACAGGCGGTGCTGAAGAGGTGCACCGCCTGAAGCTATAGGAAAAACAAAAAAGGAAGGGAAAACTAATGCAACAACTACCTTTAATCTTGGGCCTGGTGGCTGGCATTGTTGCCGCCGCCTATGCAGGGCTCTTGATTGTTCGCATCAACAAATTGCCTGCTGGCAATGAAAAGATGCAAAGCATTGCGGCGGCTATTCAAGAGGGCGCTATGGCGTATCTGGGCCGCCAGTATCGTACCGTAGCCATTGTGGGCGTTATTGTGGCTCTTGTACTTTTGGTGCCGGGCTTTTTGGGTGTTGAAGGCTTTGGCGTGTGGACTGCTCTTGGAT
>CAVDDP010000231.1:0-3193 GCA_963607695.1 Hallerella sp. | reverse complement strand
TAATGTTTTCCATATCAACGTTTACCGTAACTTCATCGCCTACTTTAAGGTCTTTGGCATCGGTGGTAAGCGTCATGGCTGGGTCTTTAGAGGCAACTTCACTGGTAATTTTGATGTTACCGAATATAAGCTTACCCCAGGGTTCTTCATTAACTGGTTGTTTTCTCCAGTCAAGACCAAAGATTACGTATTTCTCGCCTGTATATTTTGATAGGTCAACAGTCTTTATTTCAGCATCTTCGCTATCTGTGTTGCCCTTAGTTCCAATAGTTACACTCTGAACCAAGGTAAAATTATCTACCGACGAATTATCATCAGCTACGTAAATATCAACAATGGTTCCTTCAGGATAAAGTGCTTCAAAAGTAAGCTGAGAGTTGGCACCTAAATTAATTTTGCTGCTTGGCATTGCGTAATATTGCTCATCGTCATTTTCCCCATACGACGTCTTATTGTGGCCAAGTGTTATCCAAGCTTTTCCAGATGTTGAAACATTAGCATTATTCGCGAAGCCCCAGAAAAATGAGCCATCAGAAGAATCATTTCCAGCACGCAAGCCTTTCCAGCCATCAGGTAATCCTTTTTGGAGGTATTGGATGTCAGATGGTTTATCGATGTTCCATTCGTAAACTGTCTCTCTTGCGGCATCCAAAGTTCCCAATGAGAGCGCATTACTAATAGAACTTGGAGTGCTAGAGCTTAGCTTACATTTAATAATGCTACCCTTGGTTGATAAAGAAGCACCAGTATTTTGAACGGTAATATGGGAAATATTAGCTAAGGCTATATTATCATTTCCGCAAGTGGCAATATTAATATTTGTGGTTGAGAGTGAAGCGCATTCTACATTAATATTTGAGCTAAGTTCAGAAGGCAAGTTAAGCAAGCCACCTGAGTACAAATAAATTGGGCTCCCGATGTTTGAGCGGTTGATACTCATAGTAGAACCATTTGCAACTTTTGCTGCATACTCTCCAGCAGAAATAGAAGTGCCGTCCTGAACAATAAGCTTACCGTTCGTTGCAGCACCACTATCAGACGTGCCCGTTGTTAAATTAAAAGCAACAGCGGCTGCTACCTCTTCTTCGTCTTCTTCAGTAGCAACTACACCATTAACAACGATATCACCACCAAGAACAAGAGTTCCGTTTGTTACGTTAAACATTATACCGTTGTCTTCTCCAGCCCACTGGATAGTAATGTTTTGACGAATAGTAACGTCCGAGGAAACGGTAACAGTATCTAAAACAACAATCTTGCTGTTATTGCCACCTTCCGAAACCAGCTGAGCAGCTTTGGAAAGCGTTTGCACAGGGCGAGATGCTGTACCCTCATAGCTATCATCGCCATCGGAACCATCAAGGTATACAACTACCTCATCATCCACATTTCCTATGGCAACATTTGTAGGAGCTACAATTGAACCAGTGCGGCTCAAGGTAACCTCTGAGCCCAACCCACTCCAGCATGCGTTCTGCACAACTGTTGCATTGCGTGCGTTGTTCAATACACTTGAAAGATTAGGTTGCGCATCTGTGGCTGCCCATAAAATGCCGCATTCGCCAGTATTGCTTACACTGCTAGAATGATTAAGGGAATCTGGATAGTAATACGAACCAGCAGTTGATCCTTCATTTTTACCAACAATAGGATTGTAATAGCCAGCGCCTGCAACAATAGTGCCCGTATTAAAACAACCAGTAACAGATGACTTTGAGTTCTGGAATCCCGTAATTCCACCAACCCACTTTTGAGAAGCACTGCCTACCGTGCCCCTATTAACGCAGGAAATAATGATGCCGGTCTCGCGAGCAGTGTTGTTGTTACCATTGCGCCCTGCAATACCACCTACACCATTTTTGGAAGAGGTGTTTGTTCCAATAATTTGGGCATCTGTTCCATTTTCGCAAAGAGCAATAGCGCCAGCGTTTTCACCTGCAATACCACCAACTTTTTGTTTGCCGGTTACCTCTGCTTTATTGATGCAGCCTTTAACGTATGTTTTGCCGGTAACGTTGTACCCATCGTTAAAGCCCACAATACCGCCAACGTTATAAGCATTGGGTGCATATACAGAAGCTTCATTGGCTACATTTTCAATTTTGCCACGGCTGTATCCCGCAACCGCACCAAAGTAATCAGAAGTTGAATCGCTTTGTACGCCATAACCATCTTCTTCTGCCTGAGCAACAGTAAAGTTGGAAACTTCAGCGCTAATGCCCAAGAACGCAAAGACGCCTTGGTCACTATTTTTTAGTGTGATAGTAAAACCATTACCATAAAAATAACCATCAAACGACTTTGAATCCGATGATGCGGTTGAGGTGTTATAGTCATTGTATGCAGATGCGATATACCCAATACCATTCCAATCCTCATCAAGCGTTACGTTATCTTTCAGGTTAAACACAACGCCTGCGGTTGAACCGCCGTTTTCCACATAAGTGTCAAGAGTAGCCATATCAGTGGCATTATAGATGCCATAGCTTCCCTCTGCGACCGCAGAAGATGAAGCTAAGTTGCGCGTTACTGAATCAGTGGGTAACTCATTGTCAGCAAAAGCCGTACCAACTCCAACGGTCATAAGAGCCGTAAGGGCAACGGTTGAAGCCAATGCTACAACGCTCTTACGAAAAGAAAATGCTCTCTTTTTCATAGTGCTCCTTTCTTTTTTTGAAAATTTTATTCATTCATCTATTTTCATTTTGGAATTATTCCCGCTCGTTCTATACGGGATTGCGAACGAAAGCAATATCCAGCTGAAAATATTCTCAAACAAGTATAAAGCTTTTTAAACTAATCTCTATTCACTTTTTGCGCCGAATTTACCGTAATGTACGTAGTACTGAATGGCAAAGGCGTCGCTTGAATCCAAGGTGCCGTCTTCGTTAACATCAACTGCGGCAATAAGTGTTTCGGTGTTCCAGCCGTCAGGCATAGGGAAGGCACCGTAGAGGTCATCGCCGCTCTTGTAGTTGCCACACGCTAGGTCATAGCAAAGCTGAGCATCTACAATGTTAATTTTGCCATTGTTGTTAATGTCGCCCGTGGTATGCGGGGCAAGCTTTACTTCTTCTACCGTAAACGAGCCACCATTTGTTTCTGCTACCGTACCTTTTGCAGAAGCGTTATAGGTGGCAGAAAACTCCACACCATTAACCTCAATAGTGTGGTCTTCGCCTGTTAAGTACAA
>CAVDDP010000230.1:0-3273 GCA_963607695.1 Hallerella sp. | reverse complement strand
CGAATTGCGGAAGGCGCCACCGCAGCAGCACGCGCAAGCACGCGCCCAAACAGCGGCACGCGCAAGCACGCGCCACCGCAGCAGCACGCGTAAGCACGCTTGCAATTGCGGAAACCTTCTACATTTTCGCGCCCCCCGCCGCGCACTAAGCGCCCACACGCCGGCACCGTGTTATTATGTTCGCTACGCAATTTTTCAACGACATTTTTTCGGCTACATTTCCGAATTTGGAAGGATTTTCAATGATTATCGAAGCGCTAAAGGCTTTTCTCTTTGGCATTGTAGAAGGCATTACCGAGTGGCTTCCCATTTCCTCAACAGGGCATATGATGCTTTTGGAAGAATTCGTAAAGCTTGATGTTTCCGAGGCCTTCTACAGCACCTTTTTGGTTGTTATTCAGCTGGGCGCCATTTTGGCGGTTATCATTTTGTATTTCAACAAGCTTAACCCCTTCGCGCGCACTAAAACCCCAGCTCAGAAGAAAGATACCTGGGGCATTTGGGCAAAAGTGGTTGTGGGCTCAATCCCGCCGGCCATCATTGGCTTTGCGCTGGATGACTGGATGGAAGAAAACATTATGAACGGCCAGTTTGGCTACGTGGTAGTGGCCGCCGCGCTGGTTATTTACGGCGTGATTTTCATTGCCATTGAGCTTCGCAACCGCCGCTTGATTGCCCAGGTTAATGCAGGTGGGGAAGGGTTCGGCGCCGCATCTTTGAGTGCCGCAAACGCCGCAAGCGTTGCAGGTGCAGCACGCGGGAAAGCCGAAGAAGCCGCCTACAAACCGCGCCACGCCAAAGCCGCCGCCGTGCCCGCCGCAAACGTTACAACGGCGAGCACTTCCGCACCATTTTCCCCTGCGAATAAGGGCGAAAGCACGTTTAAAACCGAAACCGACGAAACCGATGCATCCTCGGTTATTTCAAAAGTGAACAGCTTTAGCGAGCTTTCTTACGCAAAAGCGTTCATTATTGGTATCTTTGAGTCGCTTGCTATTATCCCTGGCACGTCGCGCAGTGGTTCCACCATCATTGGATCCATGCTTTTGGGCACCAGCCGCACCATTGCCACCGAATTTGCGTTTTTCCTGGCCATTCCCATTATGTTTGGCTGGAGCTTGATTAAATTTATCAAGCATGGCTTTGCCTACACCGGCATGGAGTGGATGATTTTTGGCATTGCGATTGTGACATCGTTTGTGGTTTCCGTTTTGTCCATTAAGTTTTTGGTGGGCTATGTAAAGAAAAACGATTTCACAGCGTTTGGCATTTACCGCATTATCCTGGGCGTGGTAGTGCTGGGTTACTTTGGCATGCGCGCGCTGGGCGTGTTTTAAAGCTCGTGCGGGCAACTGCTGCCGCCTACTGGTAGCAGCTTGACGCTGCGAACGAGCGCCCTGCTGTCGCCCGCACAAAAGGCGAAGCCCGCGCCCTGCACATCGGTGTCGCAACTGCTGCCGCCAGCGAAAAGGTGCAGCCCCTAAAAAATTTCCCTGCGGAAAGCTCTTGGGTTCTTCCGCAGTTTTTTTGCTCAAAACAGTGAAACGAGGTTTACCGTGCTTGATTTAGATACGCTTAATAGCCCGCAGCGCCAGGCTGTTATGACCACCGAGGGCCCCCTTTTGGTGCTGGCAGGCGCCGGGTCAGGCAAAACGCGCGTGCTTACGTACCGCATTGCGCACATGATTGAGGATTGCGACGTGGCTCCCTGGGAAATTTTAGCCATTACGTTTACCAACAAAGCCGCTGCCGAAATGCGCGAGCGTTTGGGGCGCCTTATTGGCGGGCAGGCGCGCGGCATGTGGGTCTCAACGTTTCACAGCATGTGCGTGCGCATTTTGCGCGCAAACGCTGACGTTTTGGGCTTCACGCAAAACTTCACCATCTACGACGACAGCGATTCAAAATCGCTGGTCAAAGACATTATGTTCAACCTTGAGATAGACTCCAAACGCTTCCCCTTGAACACTATTCGCAGCAAAATTTCCCAAGCCAAAAATGAGCTGGTAAGCCCGCTTGATTACCAGGAGCAAGCGGCCGACCCGCTTACCAAGGCAACGGCGCGCGTGTATATTCAGCTGCAGGAGCGCTTGAAGCAGGCGAATGCATTTGACTTTGATGACCTGCTGTTTTACACATATTTGCTGCTCAAGCACCATAAAAACGTGCTTTCGGCGTATCAGGACCGGTTCCGCTATATTCTGGTAGACGAATATCAAGACACCAACAAGGCACAGTATGAAATTACGCGTTACTTGGCAAGCCGCGAAAAGAACATTATGGTGGTGGGCGATGACGACCAGTCCATTTACTCGTGGCGCGGCGCCGATATTCGCAATATTCTGGGCTTTGAAAAGGATTATCCGCAGTGCCAGGTGGTTAAGCTTGAGGAAAACTACCGCAGCGTGGGAAATATTCTGAACGCCGCCAATGCCGTGATTGCGCACAACAAGCAGCGCAAGGAAAAACGCCTGTTCACATCCCAGGGTGATGGCGAAAAAGTGCAAGTATACATGGCATCTGATGGCCGTGCGGAAGGCGTTTGGATTGCAAGTCAAATTGAGAATTTGGTGCGTGCGGGCGCCAGTTACAACAGCATTGCCATTTTGTACCGCACAAACGCGCAGTCACGCACGCTTGAAGACATGCTGCTGCGTGCGGGCGTGCCGTATCGCATTGTGGGCGGCGTTAAGTTCTTTGAGCGTGCCGAAATCAAAGACCTTATGGCCTACCTTACGCTTATGGTGAACCCCGCCGATGACATGTCGGCAACGCGCGTTATTAACGTTCCGCGGCGCGGCATTGGCAAAACCACGGTTGACCGCATTTCTGACCTGGCGTTTTCGCAGCACGTGTCATTTTTAGACGCGGCGGCGCTGGCAACGGCCGATTCCTCGTTTCGGTCAAGCACGCGCAATACGCTGGGCAGCTTTGTGTCGCTGGTGGGCGAGCTTGGCACCTACGGCGGCGACTTGCGCAAAATGATAGAGGCCGTGATTGACCGCACCGGCCTGGTAACGGCGCTTGAAGTGGAAAACACCACCGAGTCGCAAGCGCGCATAGAAAACATCAAGGAATTCCTAACGGTAGTGGATGAGTTTGTTGCCACCCACGATGAAGACGATGCTCTGTTTGAGGCGCCCAGCGTTTCCGCAGATGAGGAGTTAGAAGTTGGGGAAGGGTTCGGTGCTGCGGGAGTGGTCGCGGCTGACGGCGTTGCGGGAGCGGGCGCAGCTGGCGGCGCGGCGGGCGGCGCGGCGGATGGCGCAGCGG
>CAVDDP010000229.1:0-3280 GCA_963607695.1 Hallerella sp. | reverse complement strand
AATCTGCTCCGCGGATCTGCCGCTCGCTGACATTGGGTGCGAATGTGAGTTGTAGAATGTTTCGCCGAATGCCCTTTGCCACCGTGCCTTGTATGCTTCGCCTTGCCCTCTCCCTGCGCGCTTCGCACTAAGCCTTTCGCCACCGTACCCTAAAAAATATCACTAGTAAGGTATCTCTCAATGGAAGTTGTAAATAACAAAACCGAGCGGCCGCTTGCGCATTATCGCGAGCTATTCGCCAATGCCAACCCTGAAGAGCTGGGGCAAAAAGGCATTGCAAGCTATATGGCGCCCATGAAGAAGTTCACCATAAACGTTATGGGCAGGCTGTACTTTGTAAGCTGGCCCGAGGCGGAATTTGTAACCACCCCTATTTTCATGGAACCTTCTACAAGCGAAAACGCAGAAGGAAGTTCGGAGGACGCAGCGGATGCACGAGCAACTCCCAGCGTTACAGCGCGGCGCGCGCGCGAAAAAGCTCAAGCAAATGAATCGGGTACGCTTTTCATGCCCGAAATTTCGCCCGAGCTTGAAATTCTTCTTTTGCGCATTCTGCTGGAAGGCACTTCCCTGCCGGCAGTCAATAAATTTCTTGCGTATCAGGAACTCCCGCACGGAGCCGCCTATCTGCCCGCTTTTAACCGCCGCTGCACGTTGCGCATAGCAAAGCAGTTCAGCAGCGCCAGCCACCTGGAGCAAGCATGCCTTGCCTTAGGCGCTACAAACATTGAAAGCAAGGCCGACGCCGCTTGTCAGTTTGAGTTTTTGCCGAACGTTTTCGTGCAATTTCTCTATTGGGAAGCCGATGACGAATTCCCTGCTCAGGCGCAAGTTTTGTTCTCGGATAACGTAACTGCCTTCTTCACTTCCGAAGACATGGTGGTTATCACCGAAATCATCATCCGCGCCCTCTCTCTGGGCTATGTTATATAGCGAGAGGCACGGCGACAGAGTTTAAGAGTTTGGCTAGTGCGGAACGTGCAGGGAGAGGGTTGAGGCGATTTTGCGAGGCTGTGGATAAGCGAGTGCATGTTTGGAGTTATTCCAGGGAAGCATTATCCAAGCCGAGCCTTTATCGCCGAATGCCCTCTCCCTGTACGTTCCGCACCCGTGAATCAGCTATGAGGCGCGGCGCAAGAGCCAGCGAATCTGCCGGCTTCCATTGCTCAATATCAGCGCGCGAAAGCCCTGCTATCTTGTGCAAAAGCGCCTGCCGTGCCTGCCAAAAAAACCTGCGCCTACCAAAATTGCTGGATGCATAACCAGCTCCTTTCTCTTCAGGGTACTTTTTTTACCCTTTTTGTTAACAACGGCTAACATTTTTACCGCGCATCGCATGCATTACACACAGAAAGATAGACTTGGCTAACAATTTTCATTTTTTCGGCTTAGGTAACACAACAGGCAGCCTTAAAAAAACAAGTGAAAGAGAAAGCAAAGAACAAGGGGAAAGTGGCGAAGGGTTGTGCGCCGAACACTTCCCTAACTAAAAAGCCCGCCTGGAAAACCAAGCGGGCTTTTGAAATGCCGTTAAAACAAGAAAGAGCAGTTCAAACTACTTCTTTTGTACACCAAAGCGGTCGTCACGATAAGCCTCAATGTATTCCATGCAGAATTCATCGTTGCCCATGAGTGCGCTTGCACCAAAGATGCAACCCATCATGTCGCGGTTCAGCGGGTCAACAATGGCGGAGTCCATACCGTTGAACATAGACAAAATCATGAACGGAATGTTGATGTGCTTACGAGAAGGCATGTTGAAGGAAATGTTGGACAAACCAGAGGTGATGTGAGCCTCAGGAGCCTCTTCCGTAATGGCACGGCAAACTTCAGCGAAGCAAATGAAGGATTGGTCGTTGGTGCCCAAGGTCTCTACCAGCGGATCAAAGAACAATTGATCAGCGTCTACGCCGTACTCTTCAGCCTTTTTCATAACCTTGCGGAAGTTGTCAATACGGCCAGCTGCGTCGGAAGGAATGCCGCGAACGTCGTCGTCAAGCATGATAACGCATTTCCAGTCGGTACCAGCGATAACAGGGAATACTTTGTCTACTTTGCCTTCGCACAAAGAAGCAGAGTTAATCATACCCGGGCGCTTGCAAAGCTTCATGGCCTCAAGCAGAACATCAACGTTGGGGCTGTCAAGCGTGATGGGGGTGTCACACACCTCTTGAATCAGGTTAACGAGCCAGGTCATGGTCTCAAGATTGTCGCCAAAACCATTGGTGGTTGCAGGGCTGCAGTCCAAGAAGTCTGCACCAGCTTCAGTTTGAGCCTTTGCAATTTCCTTGATGTACTCTGCGTCGCCTTCTTCAATAGCTTTGCCAGAACGAGGCACAAAACCATTGATCTTCTCAGCGATGATGTAAATCGGACGATCAGAATCTTCACCGATCATAGGAATCCTCCCTTTCATGTGCGTAATTACACTGTTTTCCACGTTTACCCAAACAACACTTACCTCTGGGTAAAAAACATACGCTTATTCTATAACGAACAGTGGATTATTTTTTTCATTATTGCATTATTTTGACGTTTTACCCGTAAACGGAACGCATTGCACTTTGCACCGGAAAATGCCCTGTACAGCGACACATCCACGCAACAAAAATGCCCCGTACAGAAGCGTGCTCCACAAAGAAACAAGGCACGGAAAGTAACGCTTCCCATGCCTTGTTGTAAGCTTTTGTTCGCCGCTTTGCTATCCGCCAAGCAAAGCTACCTAACGCGCGCTACTCCTTGGGAGTGCTTGCATCTTTGGGCTCTTCCCCTTCTAAGGAATAGCGCTTAGGAGCATCTTCGGCTGCCTGCGGGCCTTCCAAAAACTCTTTATCGGGGGCTACCCCTGGCATCCAACCACGGCGCGCATAGCCATCGCGGCCACCCACCATGTTGCCCCACGGGCTTGTTTGCCAATTTGCCCAGTTGTTCGGAGGAACAATGTAGTTTGCCAGGCTTTCCTGGTTGCCGTAATGCTTGGTACGATGATACGCCTTGTACCAAATGCAATAGCGCTCGCCAGGGAATACTTCGCACCAGCCATCATGAGAGCCGCCACAAGGCCCGTTGCGCTGACACTTAGGACACTGAGACATAGGGCAGGTATAGCCGCAAGCGTACAAACCGCAGTCGCCGCAGTCAATGCAATGATAAAGCGCCACTTTGCTGATATGTTCAATGCCGTGCTTGCGATTATGCCCGCGCTTTTTATCCTTGCCGCCAATCACCTTTTTGAAGATGGAATTAATGGGGCTACCGGGAATAAATACCATTTTGTGGA
>CAVDDP010000228.1:0-3297 GCA_963607695.1 Hallerella sp. | reverse complement strand
GCAGAAGAAAGTGAGGAAAAAGCGGAATAGGCAAACGCACAACAGAGAGAGGCAACAACAAGAAGAACATTGGAGAGGCTAAGGAAGACAGACATGGAAAACGACAGCGGCGCTTCTGTGCATGAGAACAGCACTGGCACAGGGCAAACAGAGAAAAGATATGCTGGCATGACCAGGCGAACTCTTTGTCTGGGCATTGGTGGCGCAGCAGTAATGTTAGGGCTTGGCACCTTAAAGTTTACCAGCGAAAACCCCATCACCCGCCCACCAGGAGGGCAAGACGAAAGCGCATTAATTTCTGCATGCATTCGCTGCGAAAAATGTTATGAAATATGCCCTCGCGGTGTAATTACTCCCGCGCATATTGAAGATGGTCTTCTTAACATGCGCACACCAACTCTCGATTTTTCGTCAAACTGGTGCGATTTCTGCAAAGACGAAGACAACGGCGAACCTTTATGCGTAAAGTCATGCCCCACCGAAGCGCTTAAGCTTCCCACAGGTGCTACCGCAGAAAACACCATACTAGGAAAAGCGGCCATTAACACAGACTGGTGCTTAGCTTATAAGCTTATTGGTTGCAGGTTCTGCTATGACGCTTGCCCTTATAAGGCAATAGAGCTCGATAGCAATCTGCGCCCTGTAGTTATAACCGACAAATGCAACGGTTGTGGTGCTTGTGAAAGTGTTTGTGTTTCGCTACAAAACGGATCCATTTCTGAAGGCGCTACAGCACGTGCGATTGTAGTAAAGCCCCAGGAAGAAAGGTAGCGTGCCGCTATGAAAAACTCCAAAAAATTGCGTATCATAACTGCAGTAGCGGCCATTGTAATTATTACCATTGGCTTTTTAACTCACTGGGGAATTGGCACTATGTCGGCGCCCGGAATTTGGGACATTTCAATTCTTTGCCCCCTTGGCGCATTAGGAACTATGCTTGCTTCTAAAACTATGGTTCCACGAGCACTTATATCGCTTATTATAATGATTGTTCTCATTGTAATATTCGCCCGTGCATTCTGCGGATGGATTTGCCCTATTCCTTTAGTAAAGAAACTTCGCACGCTCTTTTCAAAAGGCAACGGAAATAAAAAAGCTGAAGCTAATGATGAAGCTAAAGAAACAGTAAAAGTTTCAGATGGCAGCGGCGACAGTGGCAAAAAAGCAGAGGCTATTGCCCCCTTAAGCAAAGAAGAGAAGGAACTTCTTAAGGGAGGTTGCGGCTCTTCTGATAAAAGCGCTTGTGCAAGCTGCGCATCAGTACGCGGCAAAGCAGTTGACGCACGCCACTTCGTACTTGGCGGCGCAGTACTTTCAACTTTTGCTTTTGGTTTTCCGGTATTCTGCCTGATATGCCCTATTGGCCTTACCTTTGCAACAATTCTTCTGCTTATTAACCTGTTTGGAAACGGCGATGTTTCCTGGACAGTAGTTGTTGTTCCAGCTTTGCTTATTGCCGAAGTGGTGCTCTTTAAAAAGTGGTGCCATAATCTTTGCCCACTTTCTGCCTTCATGAGCCTTATAGCAAAAGCGAATCGCACCTTTGTTCCAACAATCGACGACTCTAAATGCTTAGAGACCTCGAAGGGTGCCACCTGTGGACGATGCGGCAAAGCATGTGAGGAAGGAATTGACATTCGTCATCCTGAGCTATCAAGCGCGGCTCTTTCAGAATGCCTAAAATGTCGCGCGTGCGTAGATGCATGTCCCGCACACGCCGTAAGCATGCCACTTCTTGCTCGCAAAAACACAAAGGGCAAAAAAGTCATAATGCTTTCCGAAGAAGATGTGTCGGCGAAAACTTCTGAAGAATAACGCTGAAGAATAACGAGTTTCCTTAAAGCCAGCCTTTATACTTGACTTAGTTTTAGCACTTTGAACCTATACGCAGTAACGCTTAGCAAAGCCGCAATTGGTAAGCGTTACTGCAAATCAAACTGAACACTTCGTAAAATCAAATCTTCTATAGAAACACGACTTAGCTAATTACTATCGAAGTAAGTATATAGAGGAGCAACACTTTTGTATCTTCGGAAAAAGGACGACTTGGCAAGGGCCTAGGAGGACAGGTCGTCCTTTCTCCGAAGACACACTTCTCTCCTTAAATAAGGAATTACTAAAAAGGATTGATGTAAGAAAGGCTAAAGTATGACTGAAGAAATGAAGAATAGTTATGTACCGGAAGCGCAATTAGTTACAGGTGGCGCAGGCACTGGAAAAACTTACTCAATTATAGAAGAAATTAAAAAGCTTATAAGCACAGAAAACGCTGGCAGCATTGCGGTATTTTGCTGTTCTCCTTTGGCTGTACAATCCTTAAAAGCAAAACTGAGCGAGACGCTGGGTAAAGAGAAACAAGATAAGCTGAACATTACCACTCCCCGTGCTTTTGCTTTAGAAATACTGGCCACAAAAGAAGCAACAGAAATCACCGGACGCAAAGCTCGTATTCTTAATAAAACCGAAGAAAAATTCCTTATGGAAGACATGAAGGTAAGTGGAATTCGTACAAAACGACTGCGCGAAATGCTTAAATTCTTTTACCGTTCCTTCACGGAAATGACAAACGACGAAGCTGGCGAATGGCTTATTTCCACGGAAGAAGAGCAAATTTATTCGCTATTGCAAGACAATCTTGCGTTTGTTCAAAGCTATCTTGAATGTGAAGTATCTGCAACCGCCTACCGTTTACTTACAAAAAACGGCGATCTGTGTGACCGCTTTAAAATCAATCACGTATTTATAGATGACTACGAACGCTTAAGCCGCGCATCGCAGAAACTGTGCTGCCTTGTTGCAGAAAATTCTCTCTATGTTACCGGCAACGAATTTGCATGCACCGAAGTTTACGAAACGTATCCTTACGAAAAAGGCTTTTCTGAATTTAAAGAAAATTACCCCCATGCTGCACAAACAATTCTTGATAAATGCTATCGCCCAAAGGCTTTAGCATGCGCTCTTAATAGATTAGTCGAAAGCTTAGATGAAGATAACAACGCCAAAGAAGGCGGGCCAGTTACCGTTACAGCTTGTGCTACGAAAACCGATAACGAAGCTGTAAAACTTATAACAGAGCAAACCGCAGCAGAAGAACTACAAGCTGTTGCAGAGTATATTGCGCAAGAAATTGAACGCGGTACTAAGCCAAGCGATATTGTTATTGCTGTGCCAAACTCCACGTGGGCAAAAAACATGAGAGCAGCTTGCAGGGCTTCAGAAATACCCTGCTTTGACCCTTATTCGGGCACATATGCTATAAAAGGTGATGTTCGCACGTATGCCCGTTGCACCAATGCC
>CAVDDP010000227.1:0-3305 GCA_963607695.1 Hallerella sp. | reverse complement strand
ATACGATATTGTTAAAAAGTACACCGAGGATAAAATCGGTAAGTTTACGGGAGCGGATGTTGTGGCTCATTGTCCGAGCATAGGAAGATCTTCTGCTTTGGCGGCGTTAAAAAAACTAACCGAAGAAGGGCTTATTATTAGGGAAGGTTCAGGCAGAAGCACCTTTTATTTTCGAACAGATAGCAGATGATTTTTGGTGCTGGTAATAGGGTTGTAGCTATTCGCTCTTAAAAATTGATATTTAGAGAAGCACAAAAAGAGCGAACTTGTTAATATATACACTAACATTAACTGAAGAATATCGCGGTTACAAGGGAAGCTGTCTATGCGGCACAACGATAGTAAACAGAAGAGTTCTACTGAATTGTTTTATAAAAGCACAGGGGGGAAGATACTAACTCTCGCTGTTTTGCTTGTGTTTGTGTTTGTGTTTGTGCTGGCTGCCGTTGTAGCTGCGCCTGCCGCGTTCACCTCAACGGCGCTCGCGCAGGGGAATGCTTCCGCCGCTAGCTCCACCTCCTCCGGCGACACTGCGTCCTCGGGCGCTTCCGCAGCCTCCACTGCCACCGCTTCCGCCAACACAAAAATCGTGCGCGTGGGCTGGTACCAAAGCGACATGTTCCAAGAAGGCACCTCCGACGAAGAAGCAAAAAGCGGCTTTTGCTACGACTACCTGCAAAAAGTGGCAGACTACACTTCCTGGAAATACGAATACGTGTATGGCAGCTGGTCAGAGCTCTACGACATGCTGGTCAACGGCGAAATTGATTTTCTGGGCGGCGTTTCTATCACGGAAGAACGCGCAGGCCTTATGCTTTTCCCTAATGTCGAAATGGGCGTGGAGGATTACTACCTGTGCAAAAAAGCGGGAGACACCACCATAACGTCGCGGGATTTGTCCACGCTAAACGGCAAAAAGGTTGGCCTTATCTACAACAATCTTATGTCGGATTACACCGAGCAATGGATTGCCGCGCAAGGCCTTGATATAGAAACCGTTTACTTTGACAGCTTTGAAGAGCGCGATGCAGCCCTTGAAGCAGGGGAAATTGACCTCAAAACCACCACGCTCGATGACGCTTACATGTCGGGCGAAATTAAAGATGTAGCAACCGTAGGCAAAGAACCCTACTACATTGCCATCAATAAAAACAGGTCAGACTTGCTCAGTGAATTCAACGACTCAGTGGCCACCATAACCGCGCTTGACCCCTACCTCTTCCTGAATTTGCACTATGAAAACTACGATGCAGTTTCTTCAGGGGTAGAGCTAACCAGCAGCGAGCTTTCATGGTTGAAGAGCCACCAAACAATCACCGTGGGCTATATGGACAATTACCTTCCGTATTCCGACAAAGATGAAAACGGGCAAGTTCAAGGCCTTGTTACCAATGCGCTTGAAAAAGCTCTTGAAGCCTTAAATCTGCAAACAACCCCTGAAATACACTATGTTGCTTACGCAGGTTATGAAGAAATGGCCGCCGCGTTGCGCGAAGGCAAAATAGATGTAGCATTCCCGGTGTCGGAAAGCTTGTGGCAGCTGGAAAACGAAGGAATACGTGCAAGTTCCCAGGTGGTGTCTGACAACGGCGCACTGTTTTGTAAGCCGGAAACGCTTGAGGGCACCATTGAAACAATTGCCGTGAACGCTAACAATTCTTTGCAAATTGCGTATTCGCAAGAAGTATACCCAGATGCTCAGCTTGTTTACTACAATACCATTGATGAGTGTTTAAACGCCGTGGTAGAAGGCGAAGCTCACGGCACCATCATGGATGCGCTTAGGGTGCAATATGTTCTTGAAAACGACGATTACAATAACCTTACGTACATTCAGCTAAACGCCACCACGGGGAAGTGCTTTGGCGTAAGCCCTGATAACAAAGACTTTTTGCTCATGTTAAACCGTGCTATTAATATTTTGGGCACCTCGTATGGTACTGAGTACTCTTACCAGTATGTGGCAAATTTCTACACGTACGATTTGTTGGATTACGCGAAAAAATACTTGCATGAAATCACGGTTGTAATAGCGGTTTGCATTGCGGTTATTGTTGTTCTTTCCATGAGAAGCGTAAGAAAAAAGCAGCGCCAGATTTTGGAAAAAGACCAGCTCAAAGAGCAGGCAGAAGCAGCAAACCGCGCAAAGTCGGTCTTTTTGTTCAACATGTCGCACGACATTCGCACCCCCATGAATGCCATATTGGGCTTTTCTGACTTAATGGAAAAAGAGCTTGACCAGCCCGAAAAGCTCAAAGACCACCTGGGAAAAGTTAAAATTGCGGGCAACTATTTGCTGGGGCTTATCAATAACGTGCTGGAAGTTGCAAGGATAGACAGCGGCAAAGAGCAGCTTGATGAAAACATTGGAAACTTAACGGATGTATCGGTTGTAGCTCTCTTTGAAAACGACATCAAAGAGAAGCAGCTCACGCACAGCATTTCCATTGATATCACGCACAAATATGCCTACGTTGATGCGCAAAAACTTCAGGAAATCCTGTCAAATTTGCTCTCAAACGCTATCAAATACACGCCAAAGGGCGGCACTATTTCTGCCAGCTTGAAGGAAGAAAGCTGCACGGAACCTGGGTATGCAACATACGTGTATAAAATTTCAGACACCGGCATTGGTATGACCGAAGACTTCCAGCGCCAGATTTTTGATTCTTTTACGCGCGAGCGCACCTCAACGGAAAGCCAGATTATGGGCAGCGGTTTAGGCATGTCTATTGTAAAGCGCCTGATAGACCTTATGGGTGGAACCATAGAGGTTGAAAGTGCCCCCGGGAAAGGCACCACCTTTACGGTTACGCTGCAGCTGCGTGTTGCAAAAGAACAAGAATATTCAGTGCAAAAATTAGCAGGGGAAGATGAAGCGGAGCTTGACCTTGCCGGCCTCAATATTCTTTTGGCAGAAGACAACGGGCTCAACGCAGAAATTGCCCTTGCTCTTTTGGAAGATGCAGGCGCTCAAGTAGACCTTGCTAAAGATGGCGTTGAGTGTGTTGACAAAATTAAGCTTGCGGCACCCGGTACCTATGACGTTATTCTTATGGACATCCAAATGCCCAACTTAGATGGCTTTGGCGCCACCACGCGCATTCGCAATATGGAAGATGAGCAGAAAGCCAACATTCCTATAGTGGCTATGACGGCAAATGCTTTTGACGAAGACAAGCAAGCCGCCTTTGCTGCCGGCATGAATGGGCACATTGCAAAGCCTATCAGCGCAAACGCCATCGCCAAGGCTCTTGCATTCGTAAAGCGCCGCGATAATTAGGGTTGAACAGGGGACGGAGGAG
>CAVDDP010000226.1:0-3311 GCA_963607695.1 Hallerella sp. | reverse complement strand
AAAAAGTATGATGTTCCCACTGTTGATAAAAGCGTTAAAGATTCTGATAACACTTGGGGTGAAGCAGCAGACTTTGAAATTGGATCAGATGTAACATTTCAGCTGGTAGGTACCCTGCCCACCAACTATGCCGATTACGAAACATACAACTATGTGTTCCACGATACCTTAAGTGCTGGTCTTCAGTACAACGGTGATGCAAAAGTATATGTACAAAACGGCGATACCAAAACTGAAATTACTACGGGCTTTACTCTTGTCCCCGCTGCGGCTGCAACAGCTGGTGGCGGTACGTTAACGGTAACGTTTGACAATTTGAAAGCGGTTGCTGGCGTGAGCGCAACCAGCAAAATTGTTGTTGAGTACACCGCAGAACTGCTAAGCAGCGCAGTTGTGGGAAGCGCAGGCAACAGCAACAAAGTGAAATTGGAATACTCCAATGATCCTAACGCCACACAAGGTGGCACTACTGGTAATACACCGGAAGATAAAGTTCTGGTATTCACCTATGAACTGGATGTAACAAAAGTTGACGGCAAGGATGCAACTACGAAGTTGGCAAATGCTCAATTCGTGCTGTTGAACAGCAGTAAGACCATGGTTGCAACAGTGACAAATGGTACGTTTGCAGGATGGGTTGCTGTTCCTGCAGCAGGGGCAGATGGTACTATTGCCTATCCAGCGGGTGCTGTGCTTACCTCGGCTGCAAATGGCACCTTCGCCATTGCCGGCTTGGATGCGGGTAGCTACTACCTGCGTGAAACAAAAGCCCCCGCGGGCTATAACCTGTTAAAGAACGATGTAAGCCTAACTGTTTCTGCAACGCTTGATAAGACCGAGAACAATCCAGCGCTCACGGCCCTTTCCCTTTCCGTAAAAGAAGACAAAGCAGGGGCAGCGGCAACATCAAGCGATGGCAATTTAAGCACCGGCGTTGTTGCAACAAACGTTCAGAATAATTCAGGCGCGGAACTTCCCGAAACCGGCGGCATGGGCACTGCTCTTTTCTATGGAGTTGGCGGCGCTTTGGTGCTGGTAGCGCTGGTGTTGCTTGTTACCAGAAAACGCGTACGCAAAGAAGAAAAGTAGGCTGAATATTCTTACATGAAAAAGCAACGCAGTAAATTCACCACAATCTTTTTGGTAGCAATCCTTATGGTGGGAGTGTGTTTGCTGCTGTATCCAACACTTAGCGACTGGTGGAATTCGTTTCATCAGTCGCGCGCGATAGCTTCTTACGTAGAGCACGTTGAGGAATTGGATTCAGCCACCTACGAGCAGCTTTTGTCCGATGCGCGCATCTACAACGAAACGCTGGTAGGAAAGAGCGGCCGCTTTGATATGACCAACGCCGAGCAAGAAAAGTATGAAAGCCTGCTTAATGTAGCGGGAAACGGAATGATGGGCTACCTTGAAATTCCTTCAATTAAGTGCCAGTTGCCCATTTATCACGGTACCAATGAAGCAACGCTTCAGATTGCCGCAGGTCATATTGAGGGAACGTCGCTTCCTGTTGGCGGTGAAGGCACGCATTGCGTGCTTTCGGGGCACCGGGGTTTGCCCTCGGCGCAACTCTTTACTAACTTAGATAAGCTGGTAGCGGGCGATACCTTTACGATACACGTTTTGAACGAAACTTTAACGTATGAGGTTGACCAAATTCGCATAGTTCTTCCAGATGAGCTTGATAATTTGGAAATTGAAGAGGGAAAAGATTACTGCACCTTAGTAACATGCACGCCTTACGGAATTAATTCACACCGCTTGCTGGTGCGCGGGTATCGTATAGAGAATCCTAATGATGCGCAAACTGCGCACATAACGAATGACGCGCTGCAAATTGATCCGCTGATTGTGGCGCCCGTTGTGGCAATGCCCTTATTGTTGGTGCTGCTGATACTTTTGCTTGTTCCTGCAAGAAAAGGGAAGAAGGGGAACCAAAAATGAAACACTTATGCAACGTTGCCCATGGCGCGCCGGTAACGGTTAAAACATATTCCTTGTTTGATTGCGCTTTCTGGGTGCGTAACGTTTTTGTTGCTACGTGTTTTGCAATGGTGCTTTCGCTGCTTGTGCCGGCGTTTGCCTTTGCGCATGCGGTGCCTGATCTAAGTCAAACCGGCAGCATTACTTTGAATCTTACTTATAACGGGCAGGCAGTTACCGGCGGGGAATTTGCACTCACGCTGGTGGGTGATATTACAGAAGCAGATGGCAATTATTCCTTTGAGAAAAATGCTGTGGTTAGTGGCTGGTCTGGCTCTTTTGAAAATTTGGAAGATTCAAGCCTGGCGCAAGAACTTGCGAACTACGTTGATTCTGCTGGTGTAAGCGTTACAGCAAATGAGGCTAATAGCAGCGGCACTGTTGTTTTTGAGAACGTGGAGCCGGGGCTGTATCTGGTTCAACAGGTGCAAGAATCTGAAAATTTTCAGGAAGTGTTACCGTTTCTTGTTTCGGTGCCGCAGAATGAAAAGGGCGTGTATATCTACAACGTGAATGCAACGCCCAAAATAGGAACCCTTGTTCCGCAGGAGCCGGCTCCAACACCAAACGACTCTACGCTTCCTCAAACGGGTTTGCTTTGGTGGCCGGTGCCGGTGCTTTTACTCGCAGGGCTGGCGTTTATAATTGTAGGGCTTTTTCGCCGCAAAGCCAATTCGCCAGAAAGTGGCAAGTAATGAAGCGTAAGGGAAACCTGTGCATTGTATTGGGGCTGCTGCTGGTTGTGGCGGCTCTTTTTCTTACGGTGTATAACGTGGCGGAATCGGTTGCGGCAGGGAATGCTTCTTCTAAGGTGCTTGAAAAGATGAATGCCAGTTTATGCGCAGATGGTAAGCTGGGAACAGCTCGAAAATTGCCGTATTCGGCAGATACGGCAATGCCAACTGTTGAAATTGACGGCAATGAATACCTTGGTGTATTGGAAATTCCTTCTCAGGCGCTTGTGCTGCCGGTAATAAGCGAATGGAGCTATGACAAGTTAAAAATTGCACCTTGTCGCTATGCGGGATCTGCGTATTCGCGCAACTTGGTAATTGCAGCGCACGATTACACAACACATTTTGGAAAGCTTACCAACTTGCAAGTGGGCAATGAAGTAACGTTTACGGATGTTACCGGCAATGTGTTTTCTTATAAGGTGGCAGAAATTGAAGTAGTGCCCGCTACTGCGGTTGAAGAAATGACCGCAGGAGAAGGGGATTTAACGCTTTTCACCTGCACGTTTGATGGAAAATCGCGTGTGGCTGTGCGCTGCATAAGTTGCTAGAAACCCCTGGTAGCGCTACGCTACCAGGGGTTTCGGTTGA
>CAVDDP010000225.1:0-3321 GCA_963607695.1 Hallerella sp. | reverse complement strand
GCAACGTTCAAGCGCATCGAGAAAAAATACTGCCTGACCGCAGAGCAATACGAAAAGCTTTTGCCGTGCATTCAAGGCAATATGCAGCCCGACGAGTATCCGCAAACTGTGGTAAGCAGCTTGTACTTTGACACGCCTGATGGCGAGCTTATTTCCCGATCACTGGAAAAGCCGCTGTACAAAGAGAAGCTGCGCGTGCGCTCGTACGGCACCCTGCAGCCTAATGGCAGTATTCTACCGGTGTCTGACCAGGTGTTTGTAGAGCTTAAGAAGAAGTATAAAGGCGTGGTGTACAAGCGCAGGCTTGCTTTGCCAAAAGAACAAGCGCGCGTGTTTTTGTGCGGCAAGGGAAAGGCGGGTTCTGCACCCCTTCCCAAAGCAGCTAGCTTCCAAGAACGCCAGGTGGCGCGCGAAATTTCTGCCTTCCTGCGCCGCTATTCAAAGGTTGTTCCTACCATGATTACGCAATGTGTGCGAACGGCGTACAAGCAGCCCGCCGGCGGAGAGTTGCGCATTACGTTTGACGCGCAGCTGCGCGCCGGGCACCCCACGGGCGACCCCTTCCTGTTTTGCATGGATGATTCCAAGATGAATCTTATGCGCAAAGGCCAAGTTCTTATGGAAATCAAATGCGCGGGCGGCATGCCGTTGTGGCTGGTCAATGCGCTTTCCCAAAATCAAATTTATCCTCAGTCGTTCTCGAAATACGGCACCGCTTATGAAAAGGAGCGTAAAAATGCTTGATACTATGTTTACCTCGGTTCTAGAAAGCAGCAGTTCAACTGCGGCAAGCGTGAGCGCAGGAAGCTTTTTGCTGTGCAGTGTGGTCTCGCTTGTTTTGGGCGCAGCGTGCGCGCTTATTTATATGTTTCGGCATAAGTATTCACGCAATTTTGTGGTAACGCTTGCTTTGCTGCCGCTGGTGGTGCAAATGGTAATTTGCCTGGTCAACGGGAATTTAGGCGCAGGAATTGCCGTTATGGGCGTGTTCAATTTGGTGCGTTTCCGCAGTATTCCCGGCAGCGCCAAAGACATTGGCAGCGTGTTTTTCGCCATGGCAATAGGCCTGGCAACAGGCATGGGATACTTAACGCTGGCGGTGCTGTTCACGGTGATTATGGGCATTGCAACAGTGGCGTACGTTCTTTCGCCCTTTGGCCGCACGCGCACGGTTGAGCGCGAGCTTCATATTACGGTTCCGGAAGATTTGGAATTCGAGGGCACATTTGAGCCTGTTCTAGAGCGCTATACGCAGCATTATGAGTTAACGGAAGTAAAAACATCAAACATGGGAAGCTTGTATAACTTAAGTTATGTGGTGAAAATGCGCGATAACGTGAGCACAAAAAGCCTGATAGATGAGCTACGTTGTTATAACGGCAATTTAAAGATTGCACTTGTTCCCGTACAAATGACCCATAACAGCCTGTAGCGCGCTGCGCAGCAAGGGAAAGTGCTCGGCTGTGCCGGCGCTAATCGGCTGCGGCAGGCGTCAATGAGCAGCCTGTGGCGCGGGCTGCATTCAGGAAAGGTAACTCTTATGAGAAAGAATAAAGATCAGAGCGCGAAGAATAAGGCAACGCGCGTTGTGCAGAAATCTGTCGCATGTGTTTTGAGTGTGGCGCTGGCAGCAGGGTTCTGGGGGTGCGGTGCGTCGTCTTCTGCAGCATCTTCCGAAACATCAGATACAAGCGCTTCCACACAAACAGTAAGCAGTTCCAATGTGGGCGATTTAAGTTTGTACGACCTGGAGTATACAAACCGCGACCTGGATGGCACTTATGACGCGTCGGAAGCGGTTTATATAGCATTAGCCAACGATGCAACCAGTGTGTCTTCCAGTGCTCAAGGCGTTTCTATCAGCGGAAACGATATAACTATCACGCAGGCGGGCACCTATGTTTTAAGCGGCACGCTTAGCGATGGGTGCGTTTATGTGAACATTGATAAAGAAGAAAAATGCCAGCTGGTGCTCAATGGTGTGGATATTACGAATAGCACCGGCCCTTGTATTTATATTATGTCGGCAGACAAAACGTTTATCACGCTGGCGGATGGCTCGCAGAACACGCTGGTAGATGGCGCAGATTATGAGCTAAATGAAGACGAAGAGCCCACCGCAACCATTTTCAGTAAGGATGACCTAACACTCAATGGTACGGGCGCGCTGAGCATTACGGGTAATTATCGGCATGCGGTGCGCAGCAAAGATGACCTGGTGATTACCGGCGGCACTTACGTGATAAACGCGGTGGAAGATGCGCTGAACGGCAAAGATTGCCTGAAAATCTGCGGCGGCACGTTTGACATTACCAGTGGTGAAGATGCGCTGAAAAGCTCCAATGATTCAGAAGAAGGCCGCGGCTTTGTATCGATTGATGGTGGCGAGTTCGCCATTTCCGCAGGTGACGATGCAGTTCACGCCGAAACGCTCATGCGTATTACCAGTGGCACCGTGAATATTGAAACGTGCTACGAAGGCTACGAAGGCACGGTGGTTCGCATTGACGGTGGTACTACTACTATAGTAGCAAGCGATGATGGCATTAATGCTGCCACTGGTTCAAGCGATGAAACCCCCGGCGCAACAGGCTTTGACGGCTTTGGTGGCGCGGGCGCTGGTAGAGGAGCAGGCGAAGGCGCTGATAGTGTCGCAGGTGGCGACCCGGGCGCGGGTGCCGCAGGTGGCGACCCGGGTGCCGGTGGCAGCGACAGCGCTGAAACCCCTGGTGATGCGGGCGCTGGTAGAGGAGCAGGCGAAGGCGCTGGTGACGGCGCCGGTGATGGCGCTGCCAACGATGCGGCGGCTGGTGTAAGCTCCAACTCAAGCGAAAGCAATGCCTGCCAGATACTGGTTACGGGTGGTACCACGTATGTTAGTGCTGGTGGTGATGGCATTGACAGCAACGGAAGCGTTGAAATAACGGGTGGCGTGTTGCTGGTGGAAGGCCCTACGTCAAGCGCCGATGGCTTCCTTGATTACGAAACAAGTGCCACCATAAGCGGCGGCACGGTTTTGATGGTGGGCTCTGCTGGCATGGCTCAAAGCTTTTCCGGTGGTACACAGGCGTTCGCAATGCAACAGGTAAGCGGAAGCGCTGGTCAAACCGTTGTTCTGAAAGATGCATCGGGCAGCGAGGTGGCATCGTTTACCGCAACAAAAAGCTTCCAGATGCTTCTGGCAAGTGCTGAAGGAGCCGCAGAAGGTGACACCTTAACCGTGCAAGTTGGAACTACTTCCACCGAGCTCACTGCTTCTACCAGCGCAAGCTCCACCGGCGGCTTTGGCGGATTCAATGCTGCCGGTGCTGGTGCCGGTGC
>CAVDDP010000224.1:0-3400 GCA_963607695.1 Hallerella sp. | reverse complement strand
CGCAGCGCCTGACCCCGCAGCGCCAGCCCCACCAGCGCCCGCGCCCGCAGCACCAGCGTCCGCGGCAGCCGCAGCACCCGCATCCGCGGCACCCGCAGCACCAGCCCCTTCCCCAACCTGCGCATTCTCGGACGAAGGCGCCAGCTGAGCACTCAGGTCAATGCCGCGACGCAGCGCAGTAGAGCGCACCAACATGGTGCGCAGCACGGCGTCGTCTTCCATGCGTGACATGAGCTCGGGCCAAATGTATTGGAACTCGAAGTACTTGGAGCAGTTGGCCGACGCGTACTCATCGGCATCGCGCCGGGAAGCAACGGCCGCCTTGAAATATGCACCGTGATCAGGGCGTGCAATGCCGCGCAGGCGCGCTGTCCACGCAATGCGACGGCGCACGCTGTGGGTCAAAAACGGCCCCGGGTACGGATTAAGCGACGCCGGCTTTACCTGCAGCAAGTCAATTTGCGTGCGGCTGAACTCCAGCTTGCGCACCTCGTACAGCCACCGGTAAATGTCCTGGCGAAAGCGCATGCCCTCGCTGGTAGATTCCGGCGGAAGGTGGCGCACGCACCACTTGTTGTCAAACCACAGCTCCGAGCCGTACATGCGCAAGTTCAGCAGGTAGTCCAGGTCTTCGCCGCGGGTAATCCACGGATCAAACGCCAGGCGCGAAAACGCCTGCTTATGCAAGGCAAGGCAGCCGCCGCACACGCTGCTTGCGCGCGACAGGCGCGGGCCTGCCATGGCTTTAGAAATCCACTGATTAAAGTTTTTGTTTTGCTCCCAAAAGCAATCGTACCAATGCCGTTTTTCCGACGCTTTAAACGAGCCCTTCTTGTCTAAGAAATACCCCGTTTTCGCAATAATGGGAATGCCCTTTTTCGTAAGTTTCCCCAGGCCATACACCGCTTTTTTCATGAATTCGGGGTCTTCCACAATTTCATCGTCGTCTACAAAAACAGCGGCGTCAAAGCCAAAAACGGTGGCAATTACCAGCCCCAAATTGCGAATGGCACTATAGCCCACCAGGCCAACGCCGTTCGTGTAATCCTGCAAACCCAGCTGCTCAATACGCTGATGCACCAGCGCCTGCTCGGGCGCGCCAATAACCAGGCTTTGAATGCCGGGGTACTTTGAAGCAATGGCCTGCACTTTGTCGGCCGCTTGCTTTTCCACCGCAAGGTCGCTTGCAACCAGAATAATCACGGGAACATTTCCCTGCGCGCTCTGAATAGATTCCAGGCAACGCCCCAGCTCACCCTGCCCCGAGATAGGCGTTGTGTGGTCGTACGTTGCCATAAGCGTGGTGCTTTCTTGTTGCTTGCGCGAGCTTATGTACGTTGGAATAATAATGACTGGATTCATGTTCCCTCTTGTGTCCTTTTTACCTTTTCATATGGCGAAGTGTTCGGCGCAGCACTGTTTACTGCCACGGTTCACTTCCTGCTACCGCGTTTCGCTTTTTGCGGTTGCGAAGTGTTCGGCGCAGCGCCCCAGTACCGCAACATGCTTTTTACTGCAGCTTGTTATTGTAACGCCTATCTGCCCTTCTGGCGACTTTTCACATGTTTTTGCCATCGAGCACGCTCTTTTTTGTCGCGCACCGCCTGGCTTTCATCGCGCAAATACTTATACGATTCCAGGCGCTTGGCAGAAACAATTCCCTGCTCAACCGCCTTGCGCACGGCACATCCCGGTTCGCTTTCATGCTTGCAATTGGCAAACTTGCACTGCGCTGCCAGCTGCTCAATATCAGGAAACGCCGCGCCTATGCCTTCTTCGGCTTCCCACATGCCTAAGCCGCGAACCCCCGGCATGTCCACTATAAAGCCGCCGCCCGGCACAGGGATTATCTCGCGTGCCACCGTGGTATGGCGCCCGCGCTGATCAGTGGCGCGCACGGCGCCCGTTTGCTGCACCAAGCTTCCGGCAAGCGCGTTTACCAGGCTTGATTTTCCGGCGCCGCTTTTGCCAATAAGAACTGCGGTAGTGTGCGGGGGAATGCACGCGCGCAGCTCTGAAATTCCGGCGCCGTTCTCGCACGACAAGCTTATGACCTGCACGTTTTCACCTGCGCATTGCTCAACATTTTGGCAGGTTGCAGCGGCTGCCTGCGCGTTTTCTGCCTGGTCGGCCTTGGTAAGCGCAACCACCACGCGCGCGCCTGTTTCGTGCGCCAGCACCAGCTCACGCTCTAGGCGCTTCATGTTCAGTTCGGCTAAGGGGTGAGCCACAATTATCACGTCAAAGTTGGCGGCAAGCGTTTGCGCAAGCGTGCGCTCGGCAGGGTCGCGCCGCACAAACGCATTGCGGCGGGGGAAAATTTCGGCGATGATGGCTTTATCATGCGTATCAGGCCAGCTCACGCGAACGTAGTCGCCAATAACGGCGCGGTTTTCTCCTTCGCGTACCAGTTCCGTGGCGTGCTCGCAGCGCACTTTTTCTCCGCTCTCTAAAAGAACCAAGGGAAACCCGCGGTCCAGCTTGATTACCCGCCCGCGCGTTTCCGTTTGCCCTGCTGCCACAGGCGCGGCGGGCGCAGTCGCCGCGAGCTCTTCCGCAAGTACTGCGCGCGTTTCCGTTTGCCCTGCTTCTTCCCCTAACATTTAGCGCGCCTTTTCTACCAGGTACTTATGAATTAAAACCAGCAAAAGCCCCGCAAGAACCGCCGCAATGCCGGGCATAAACAGCATAAGGTCAAAAGAGTTTTTAGTAGTTTCGCCTTTTTGCACAACCGAAAAAGAATCGGCATGAATGTCACTTAAGCCCTGATGCTCCGAGCAAGCAAGATGAAACGTTCCGCTGACCTGCACATACGTGCCACGCGCGTTGTATTCTCCGTACGTGTCAATGGTGTTTAGCAGCGAGTCAGATGCGTACACCTGCACGGAACTGGGGTTATATTTTTTGCCATCCTCTGCAAGCGAATAAAGGGTAATCCAGCTGCTGTTGGTGCTTACGCCGGCATTTATGCGGTCGCCCACTACTTCGCCCGTAACCACCACCGTTGAGTTGTCGTAGAACACATCGGCTTGCGCCAGTGCCTCAATGGAAGTGTCGTACAAAAAAGATCCATCAGGGATTTGCCGCTCGTTTACCACATTCGACGATTCCGAGGAAGCTTCCGCATCTTCCGCAGATGCTTCGCCCGCGCCGCCGCTCGCGCCTTCGCCTTCATCCGCAAAAGCGCAGGCACAGGTGCCCGCTGCTGGCGCAATCCCTGGAAAACCCACGGGAAGGCACAATGCAAACACGCAGAGTAAAACCAGCACGGCAAGAAGAAAACGCCTGCTCACACCCACACGCGCGCCACGCACGCCACGCACGCCACATGCGCACACGCCGCGTGCACCACTTCCCCAACGTCTGCTCATTATGCCCCCTGCCCTTTGCGCTTGGGCAC
>CAVDDP010000223.1:0-3408 GCA_963607695.1 Hallerella sp. | reverse complement strand
ATTTTTTGTAATGCTTCGCATTTATATCACAAAAAATGGCTCGTGCGGAACTCGCTTGGTAACCCCCTTCGCCTCGCCCTTCACTTTCGAGCGTTTTCCTACTTGCTAAATTCGTTCGGAAATCTCGCGTTCAAGCTTTTCGCAGAACTCATCCATGCTCATTTGGGTTGTTTTGTCGGTAGCGCGGTCACGCACTGAAATCATGCCCGACTCTACCTCTTTTTCGCCCAATACCAGCATGTAGGGCACGCGGTCTATCTGGCGTGCTTCGCGAATCTTGTAGCCAATGGTTTCGCCACGGTCGTCAATTTCAACACGAATACCCATGTCAAACAAGCGCTGATACGCTTGCTGTGCGTACTCCATGCTCTTTTCAGAAACGGGCAAAACCTTTACTTGAACAGGGGCAAGCCAGGTGGGGAACTTGCCGGCAAAGTGCTCAGTTAAAACACCAATGAAGCGCTCGATAGAGCCAAAGCACACGCGATGAATCATAATGGGGCGCTTGCGGGAACCATCGGCATCAACGTATTCCAAATTGAAATTCAGCGGCATTTGGAAGTCAAGCTGAATGGTGCCGCACTGCCAGGTGCGTCCCAGGCTGTCGCGCAAATGAAAGTCAATCTTAGGCCCATAGAACGCGCCGTCGCCCTCGTTTACAATGTAATCCATGCCCAGGCTGTTCAAGGCTTCAATCAGGCCATTTGTTGCTTTCTCCCAATCTTCGTCGGAGCCCATGGAATCTTCAGGGCGGGTGGAAAGCTCTACAAAGTAGCTAAAGCCAAACTTGGAATATACCTGGTCAATCAGGTGCACAACGCCTGCAATTTCCGATGGAATTTGCTCGGGCGTCATAAAGATATGCGCATCGTCTTGCGTGAAGCAACGTACGCGGAACAAGCCGTGCAAAGCGCCCTTAAGCTCGTGGCGGTGTACAATGCCCAGCTCTCCCACGCGCATAGGAAGCTCCTTATAGGAGTGAGGCTTGTTCTGATACACCATAACGCCGCCGGGGCAGTTCATGGGCTTAATACAATAGGGCTCATCGTCAATGGTGGTGGAATACATATTGTCTTTGTAATGATCCCAGTGCCCCGAGGTTTCCCACAGCTGACGGTTCATGATAAGCGGGGTAGAAACTTCTACATAGCCTGCTTCGCGGTGAATCTCACGCCAGTATTGAATAAGTGTGTTCTTAAGCTCCATGCCTTTTGGCAAGAAGAAGGGGAAGCCTGGCGCCTCGTCGCGGAACATGTACAAGTCCATCTCTTTGCCAATTTTGCGATGGTCACGCTTTTCGGCTTCTTCCAGCATTTTCAAATGTTCGTCAAGCTCTGCCTGGGTGGCAAAAGCGGTACCGTAAATACGGGTGAGCATTTTGTTTTCAGCATTGTTTTTCCAATACGCGCCGGAAATGCTCATAAGCTTGAATGCTTTGAGCGCCTTGGTGTAACGCAAATGGGGGCCCGTGCACATGTCAACGTATTCGCCTTGGGTATAAAAGCTAATTTCGGCATCTTCCGGCAGGTCATCAATGTGCTCAACCTTATATTTTTCGCCACGTTCTTTCATAAGTGCAATGGCTTCTTCGCGGGGAAGAATCGAAGGCTTAATAGGCAGGTTTTCTTTGACAATCTTGCGCATTTCGTCTTCAATGGCGGGCAAGTCTTCTACAGAAAGTTTGGTGTCGCCCATGTCAATGTCGTAGTAAAAACCCTTTTCTGTGGCGGGGCCATAGCCAAAATCGGCTTCGGGGTATAAACGCTTCACGGCTTGCGCCATAATATGCGCTGCGCTGTGGCGGATAACTTCAAGTTCAAGATCAGCGGGGCATTCATCTACCGTGCCGTCTTTGTAAACAATCTTCATAAGAGATGTTCCTTTCGTTTTTGCTTGTAACCCGTAAATTTTACCTGTTTCAACGGCTTATTTCCATAGGAAGTTTGTGTGCTTATGTGCAAAAGGCATTCTTTCGGCTAAACTTGCCCTAAGCAATACGAAAAACGCAATTTTGAACTGGGAATGTTATGAGTAAAAACAACATTGATATGGGAAAGCATCTTACCACTATCGATTTGCTGCGCTATACCACACCCAGCATGGCAATGGTTTTGTTTACCAGCATCTATGGCATTGTAGATGGCTTTTTTATCTCTAATTATGCAGGAAAAACTGCTTTTGCTGCGGTGAACCTGATTATGCCTTTCATTATGATTCTGGGAACCTTAGGCTTTATGATGGGCACGGGCGGCGGCGCGCTGGTGGCGCAGGCGCGCGGCGCCGGTGACAACGCCAAAGCAAACAGCCGGTTTAGTACCATTATTTGGGCATCGTTGATTGGTGGCTTAATTCTTGCAGCGCTTGGCGCGCTTTTTATGGAACAAGTATCACTTGCGCTTGGTGCAAGCGATGAAATGCTTGCCGATTGCGTGCTTTACGGGCGCATTAGCATGATATCGCTTGCTTTCTTTATTTTGCAATTCGCGTTTCAGCCGCTGTTTGCAACGGCAGGCAAGCCTCATTTAGGCTTTGCCATTACGGTAACAAGTGGCCTTACCAACATTGTGCTGGACTGGCTTTTGGTAGGCGTTTTTGGCTGGGGAATTGTAGGTGCGGCAAGCGCCACGGTGGCCTCAGAGCTTTTTGGAGGCATAGCGCCGTTGGTGTATTTCCTTCGCCCCAACAGCAGTTTTCTTCGTTTGGGGCGCCCCCGTGCCGATTGGCGCCTTTTGGGTGGCGTGTGCGTTAACGGTTCTTCGGAAATGATGTCGAGCATTGCCTCAAGTGTGGTTGCCATGTTGTACAACTACCAGCTTATGGCATACCTAGGGGAAGATGGCGTTTCCGCCTATGGTGTAATTATGTATGCCGGCATGATTTTTGGCGCAATTCTGCAAGGGTATTGCATGGGAGCAGCACCCTTGATGAGCTTTCAGCACGGTGCAAAAAATGGTGTGGAAAAGCGCAGCCTGCTTCGCCATGCTTTTGGTATAACGGCTGTTATGAGCAACACTATGTTTTTGGTGTGCCAGCTGGTATGCCCCTTTTTGTGCCAGCTGTTTGTGGGTTACGACCAGGCTCTTTACGAGCTTACGGTACACGCATTTCGTGCCTATGCATTGTGCCTGCTTTTTGTGTATTTCTCACTTGTTGGCTCTTCAACGTTTACGGCGTTGGGAAATGGCCTGGTAAGTGCCGTGATATCGTTTACCCACACGTTGGTGTTTGAGTGCGGCGCTGTGTTGTTGCTCCCCCTTCTTTTTGGCATCGATGGCATTTGGTATTCCATTTTGGTGGCAGAAGTAGCCGCCACCATTTTGGTTATTGCGCTTTTCTTTGCATTCGGCCGCCGCTACGAGCTTCGCCCCTTCTTCTGCGATAAAAGGGGCGAAGTGCAAAAAGAAGCGC
>CAVDDP010000222.1:0-3427 GCA_963607695.1 Hallerella sp. | reverse complement strand
CATGCGTTTGTAGCCGTATTCGCGGAAGTGCACCAGGCGCTCTTCTGGCGCAGCAGAAAGCCACTTATCGCCATCGGCGGCAATAATTTCCTGCGCAATATCTTTCACGTAGCCGCCGCCGTAGCACTTCTCGGGCATTTCCACTTCAACGCCAAGTGCTTGCTGGTAGCGAACCACAATGGAGTTGCCAAAAACATCCATTTGCACACCGTGGTCGTTCACGTAAAACTCTTCGTACACGTCGTATCCTGCGTGGCGCAAAACACGTGCGGTGGCATCACCAAGCGCCGCCCAGCGGCCATGCCCCACATGCATAGGGCCAGTTGGATTGGCAGAAACGTACTCTAAGTTGATGCGCGGCGTGCCTTCGGGTTGCACAGAACGGCCGTAATCTGCTCGTTCAGTGCGCACCGTACTCACCACGCTTTGAAGCGCCTTATTCGTAAGGCGAATATTGATAAAACCGGGGCCGGCAATTTCCACACTTTCAATAAGCGCGTTTTCGGGAAGATGATCGATAATTGCTTGTGCGATAGCTCGCGGGTTAGAGTGCGCGAGTTTTGCGCTGCGCATAGCAACAGTTGATGCCCAGTCGCCATTCGCTTCATCACGCGGGCGCTCAAGCGCGGCCGCGGGGGCTTCTTGCATGTTCAAGCTACCGTCGTTTATGGCAGCAGCAATTGCAGTGTTTAGTACTTGTTCAAGTTGTTCGCGAATTTGCATGTTTCGTCCTTGATGCGTTTTAGGTGTTCGTTCTTATTCGTTTTTCAATGTGGCATACATAATTGCCTTAATGGAGTGCATGCGGTTTTCCGCTTCGTCAAATACCACGGATTGCGGGCCTTCAAACACTTCATCGGTCACTTCAAGTTCTTCTAAGCCAAATTCCGCCGCAACACTTGCCCCCACTTCCGTGTTGGTATCGTGATAAGAAGGCAGGCAATGCATAAAGATGGCCGTTGGCTTTGCATACCCCATGACCTGGGCGTTTACCTGATACGGCGAAAGCAGGCGAATGCGCTCGCCCCAAATTTCAGCCGGCTCGCCCATAGAAACCCAAATGTCGGTGTAAATCACATCGGCGCCAGTGCAGGCTTCTTCCACACTTTCCGTAAGCGTTACGCTGCCGCCCGTTTCTTGCGCTATGGCGCGGCACGTTTCTACCAGTTCAGCGGCGGGCATTTGCTCTTTCGGGCCGCAAGCCACAAAATGCAAGCCCAGCTTTGCGCACACCACCATAAGCGAATTTGCCACGTTGTTCTGAGCGTCGCCCATGAACACCAGCTTTTTGCCTTCAATACCTTCGGGGAAGTTTTCGCGCAGGGTAAGCATATCGGCAATCATCTGCGTGGGGTGAAATTCAGTGGTTAAGCCGTTCCACACCACAACGCCCGATTTTTCCGCCAACTCTTCCACAATATCCTGGCCATAGCCCCTGTACTCAATACCATCGAACATGCGGCCTAGAACGCGTGCTGTGTCTTCAATGGATTCCTTTTTGCCCATTTGCGAGCTTTTGGGGTCAAGATAGGTAACTCCCATGCCTAAATCGTGCCCCGCAACTTCAAAAGAGCAGCGTGTGCGCGTGGATGTTTTCTCGAACAGCAGCACAATATTTTTTCCCTCTAAGTAGCGGTGCGGCTGCCCCGCCTTCTTTTTTGCCTTAAGATCAGCCGAAACGTCTATCAAATAGCGAATTTCATCAGGCGTAAAGTCCAAAAGTTTCAAGAAATTGCGACCGCTCAAATTTATATCCATGGCAAAACCTTTCCCATTGCACCGTAAAAACAAATTGAAGTTGTTATTCTACCGCTCTTTTGGGGTATAATGCGTGTGTTTTTGTGCAATGCACAAAGCGCATGCGCGCCCATGGCTCAATGGATAGAGCAACGGACTTCTAATCCGTCGGTTGCAGGTTCGAGTCCTGCTGGGCGCGCCATCTGGGAGCTGCCAACTGTCAAGTTGGTGGCTCCCAGGTGTTTAAGCGACCTGCAGGACTCGAACCTGCTTTTTCTTATCCCCTTCTTGTATTTGATGCGTTTTGCAGTATAATTGCATCATCTAAAAGATTGGAGAAGAAAATGACGTGTGCTGTTACGGTCCGCATGGACGACGACGTAAAAAAGGCTTTCGAGGAAACTTGCGATGATATGGGGCTCACTATTACTGCGGCTTTCAATATTTACGCAAAACGCGTAGCGCTTGAACGTGCCATTCCTTTTGAAGTAACAGCCGACCCCTTCTATTCCGCTACCAATATGCGCCACGTTGATGCCGCAATAGCGCGCCTGGAAAACGGCCACGGCGTTGAACACAGCTTACTAGAGGAGTAAGCATGAGCGCTTCTATTATTTGGGACAACGAAGCATGGGAAGACTACCTTTGGCAGCAGTCAAACGATAAAGCTTCCTTGAAAAGAATTAACGCTCTTATAAAAAGTATTTTACGAGAAGGCGCATCGGGCGGAATTGGCAAACCAGAGCCACTAAAAGGCAGAAGCCCCTGGTGGTCACGCAGAATCAACGAAAAAGACCGCCTTGTATACAAAGTTGAAGATAATGCCCTTTATATTGCTCAGTGCAAAGGCCATTACGATGACAAGTAATGCCAACAAATGAAGACGCCTGTGCTGCTGTTTCCAGCAATTTTGATGACCTGGAGGATGCCCTTATTTACCAGGCAGCGCGTTCGGTAAAAGCAGAAGCAATTATTACCCGAAACCAAAAAGACTTTGAGAAATCAAGCATACCGGCACTAAACAGCAAGGAATTTTTTGACTGGCTTGCTTTGCATAAAAGCATTCATTATGCTCAGATTGACTTTTAAGTAAAGCGTAACGAAGGCGTTGCAATGGCTCAATGTATTTTGCAGTAAGATACCGTAAACCTAAGAACTCAAAAAGCTACTACCCCCTATTGAACAGAAGAAGGAAATGACAAAAAAGACCCCTATTCCCGCAGATTATGCGCATATTCACACCGTTGGTATCCCACGCGCCCTGCTGTATTGGCGCTATGGCGCGTTTTGGGAAACTTTTTTTACGGAATTAGGCTGTGAAGTGGTGCTTTCTGATGCAAGCGACCGCGCTCTTGCCTTGCAAGGCGAAGCGCTTTCCATAGACGAATGCTGCCTGACCTCAAAGATGTACATGGGCCATGTTGCAAACGTACGCGAGCGCTGCGATGCCGTATTTGTGCCGGCATACAACAATTTGGGAAATTGCAGAAGTTTTTGCACAAAGTTTCAGGCGCTGCCCGATTTAGTTGATAACACGTTTCATCATGAGTTGTCGCTGGTTACCTGCTACATTGAAGTGAATATTGCCAAACGCGACACACACCAGGCATTCGAAGTGCTTGCACGACGCTTTGGCGCAAGTGCAAGCAAGGCACGTGAAGCGGTAAAGCGTGCGCAAGAGGCGCAAGAC
>CAVDDP010000221.1:0-3434 GCA_963607695.1 Hallerella sp. | reverse complement strand
GTTCAACGGTGGCGATGAGCCCCGTTTGCGGCGTCATGTCTTCTTTTCCGTTCAAAAGCGTGAAATTTGTTAAGGCGTATTTCATGGTGCGCTTCTTTCTTTCGTGAATGTTTGTGCGCGACTGCGTGGCGTTAGCATAGTTGCGGCGTGTGAGTGCCGCGACATGTTGCGTTGCTTTGCCGCGCCTTATGTAGTGTCTACCTGTGCCGCGCGCTCTTTTTTGTCGGTGCATACTGTAAAGCATTCGCGCGTTTCTGCAATGACTATTTTGTTTAACACATTATGAATATGTTCGATAAAATGATTAGTTTTTTGTGAAAATTTGAGAAATCTCAATAAATTGATTGAAATTTTTGATTCAAGTTTTATAATTCCACTCAAATTAGAGCATTATCAACGAAGCATAAAACACAAATTCGCAAAATAAAACTGCATCTTTAAGTTGTAAGGAAGCCAGCATGAACGAACAATTAACCGCTGAAGATATAAAACACACGCGCGAAAAATACGGCCTCTCGCAACAGGCTTTTGCGCGGCTTTTGGGTATAGGCGAAGCAAGCATGGTTCGTTATGAATCGGGGAAAAGCCCAAGTAAAGCAAACGCACATTTGATTCGTGCGGCGGCTAACCCTTCCTTTATGCTTGATTGTCTTAACCGGGACAAAAATGACATTTCCGAAAAACAGCGGCAAAAAACCGAACAGATAATTTATTCCATTATTGAACTTGATAAGGAAGATGAAAGCATGAATATCAATGATGTGTATATGCTTACCTTAGAGCAAGAGATATTAAACGAACAAGCTGCACAAATACTTGCAGATATAACCCGTTTTTACTTCGCTGCGGAAGAGGCGGGGGATGAAACACACCGTGTTATCTATGAGGATATTCTTCAACAAATTTCTCACGCAAAACGGCAAATTATTAAGCAAGAAAACAGGGAAAAGACCAAGCTTGCAGAAATAAAAGGGGAAATTAAAGCACTTAAAGAGCTTGCTCAGGCCATAAACGCAAAGGTAGCCTAATGCCGGGTGATTTATCAAGCTACACTAAAGAAAATTTTCAGGCGGTACGAACGGCGCTTATCAAGCAGCTTGTAGGCGGAAAAGAAACATGCGCGCAAAGCGAGCCACATGCCGTTTTGTTAGGCGGGCAAAGTGGCGCAGGAAAAACAATGCTGTATGGCGTATACGATAGCGCATATCAGGGTAATATTATTGTGGTCAACGGCGATGATTATCGTTCTTATCATCCGCATTATGACGAAATTGCATATGCGTATGGAAAAGATGCTGCCTTGTATACTGCGGAATGGTCAGGCAAAATGACCGAAGCGCTTGTTAATGCTCTTTCAATCATGCAATATAACTTGCTGGTAGAAGGCACATTGAGAACAGTGGAAGTTCCTGTTAAAACAGCGAAGCTTCTTAAAAGCCGCGGTTATCATGTAACGTTATCGCTTATGGCGGTAAAGCCAGAAATCTCTTATATTAGTTGTCAGCTTCGCTATGAAAAAATGCGTGCTGCTGGAATGGTGCCAAGAGCAACAAGTCTTGAACATCACAATGAAATTGTGCGGGAAATTGTGGGCAACGTTAAGGCGCTTGAAGAATTGGATCTTTTCGAAGGAATCAGTTTGTATTCACGCACGGGGAAGTGCTTGTTTGAATCTGACGTAGAAGATATGAGCAAAGGCGAAATTCCCGTCGCTGGCAAGCATAAACAACACACAGCAAGTGCGGTACTTCATGAAATTATGTTTGGTGAATGGACGCTTGAAGAAAAAAGGCATTATGAGTTTCTTCAAAACATGGTAGAAGCACTCAAAGGCGGTAAAAATGAGTAGTACGTTTTGATTACTGCGCTGCTGTAGGGTTTCTTGCTTGTTTAGTTTTATACTGTGGTAAGCATATGGTGACATACGAGTATTAATGAAACGCGCACGCATTAATGGAACGCGCATTAACGAAAGGGGAAAACATGCGAGATCATTCGAAACATATTGAGCTTTCACGCCAGCAGGCGGTGGAAGGCATTTTGGAGTTGTGCGACTTTGGGCCAATAGAGGCGCGCACAGAGCTGGTAAGTTTATCGGCGGCGCGCGGGCGCGTGCTGGCGCGCGACGTTCTGGCGCAAACGCAAGCGCCCAATGTGCTTACCTGCTGCATGGATTCCATTGCAGTTCGTTGGGAAGATTTTGAGAACGGCGACCCCGATACTAGCACGTGGATTCGTGGTGTGAACTGGCAGTTTGCTAACACAGGCATTGCTATGCCAGAAGGTTTTGATACAGCCATTGTAATTGAGCACGTGGCGGTTTCGGAAGACCAGCAGCATGTTTCCATTGATGCGGCGCCCTCGGCTCGCTTTGCGGGAACCAAGCCGGCAGGGGCAACACAGCAGGTGGGCGATGTGTTGGCGCGCGCAGGGGAAGTGGTAACCCCTGATGTTATGGCGCACATTGCAGGTGGCAACGTAACCAGCGTTGCGGTTGTGCGCAAGCCGCGTGTGGCATTTATCCCCACGGGTAACGAGCTTATTACTCCTGGTGGCATAGTGCCCGCCGGGCGCAATCTTGAAACAAACAGCATTCTTGCGCAGGGTAAAATTGAGCAGTGGGGCGGGCAGCCTCTTCTCTTTGATATTGTGCCCGATGTTCCTGCTCGCATTGAACAAGCGGTGCTTGAGGCGTGTGAACTGGCCGATATTGTGGTGTTAAATGCGGGTTCCTCTAAGGGCTCCGACGATTGGTCCTGTGAACAAATGGAAGCATTAGGCCAGGTTATTTGTCATGAAACAAATCATGGGCCGGGGCATCACAGCAGTTATGCCTATGTGAACAACACGCCGATAGTGGGAATTTCTGGCCCCAGTGGTGGCGCAAGTTTCACCATGAATTTTTATCTGCGCCCGCTTATGCGCACGTGGCTGGGTTTGCCTGCAGAGCCGCCTTGCCTGATGGCTCGCTTGACGGAGGCGTTTCCGGCTAAAGGCAAAAAGACCGATGCCGTAAAACCGTTGGATGATGCGGAAGCTGCCGCAGCTGCTGCCACGAAAGCGCACGAACGTGAGAAAACGCGCAGCTTGCGCACCGATGGTGAAGTGCGCCCCAGTGTGGTAAAGCCGGAAGCCATGTTTTACGGCATTAAGTTTGTGATGCTTGCGCAAGGCGCAGATGGAACGCTTGAGGCAACGCCCGTGCGTGGGCATGCGGGAAGCCGCGAAACCTGGGGCGCTAACGCGTATTATATGATGCCATCGGGCCCGGGAATTGAGCCGCCTGCGGTAGGGGATCTTATTCCAGTTGAACTGCGTTAGCGTGTGAGGGGCTGGGTGTGCCGTGTCATGCGGGGTGCCGGCGCTGAAGCTGCGGCGCGCTCGTGCTGGTGCGGGCGGGGCAGCTTCCCAACCCCTTCCCCTTATTCATATAT
>CAVDDP010000220.1:0-3439 GCA_963607695.1 Hallerella sp. | reverse complement strand
CTTCGCCCTTTTGCGCATCGGCGTATGAGCCTAGAACAGATTCAGGCAGGTTGTCTCCCACCGCCACAAAGCTTACTTTTGTTTCTTCTTGTACGGGTTGTGCTGGGGAAGAGTTTGAACCGCTAGCGTTTTGGCTGCTCATTGCGGTTTTTATGCCGAAGATAACTGCCACCAGAACAACAATGCCAACAAGGGCGAGCGCGATAATTTTAGCGCGGTTGCTGCCTGCGCCCCGCACAGCAACCTTCCTTCTTGTTGGCTTCCTATCCATCTCTCCCCTTAACCTCATCAATATAGTTACAGCACTTATTTTACCCTTCATAAGCACAACAGTAGAAGTCTGAGCGCTTTTATCTGCATTATTTCCCTTTAGAAAAAGTTGACCCTTCTCATAAACCATAGCGCATCGTAAAAACGTGCAAAGTTTTTCGCCAAAAACACCCACTTTCTGCTAAGGTAACTTCTTGTTGTTTTTTTAAGGAGAATCAAGCATGAAAGCTATCATTTCTAAATACACCGGCACAAATCTAATACTTCGCATTGTTATTGGCCTTGCAATAGGCATTCTGTTGGCACTTATTATTCCCTACGCCCTAACATTCATGCCGCAAGATTCCCCCGGTGCAGGCATCCTTAGTTTCCTGGGTGGTTTCATTAGCGCTTTTGGCACCCTTTTTGTGGGGGCACTGAAAGGCATAGCGCCGCTTCTGGTATTCTTCCTGGTTTCAACGGCGTTAAGCGGCGCAAAAGTGGGCAGCGGTGGCTCCATGAAAATGGTTATCGCGCTCTACCTTATTGGTACAGTGTTCGCGGCGTTTCTTGCCACCGTGGTAAGCCAGCTTTTCCCGGTGAACCTGATTTTTGCAAGCAACGTTGATACCTCTAGTTACACTGCACCAAGCGGCCTGGATGCTGTTATCACCACCCTTTTAGGTAACATTGTGGCAAACCCCATTGCTTCCTTGAGCAACGCCAACTACCTGGGCATTCTTTTCTGGGCTATTCTTTTTGGCATTGCGCTGCGCACCTTTGTAACCGAAGGAATTCTGTGTGGCTTTCGCGCCGTTACCAATGCCTTAACGCAGGTTGTTCGTTGGATTATCCAGCTGGCACCCTTTGGCATTATGGGCCTTATTTACAACGCTGTTTCTTCCAGCGGCCTTGCCATTTTTACCGATTACGCAATGCTGCTTGCTCTTTTGATTACCTCTATGCTTGCCATGTTTTTGATTGTTAACCCGCTTATTGTGTTTTTGGTTATTCGCCAAAACCCCTACCCGCTGGTGTTTAAGTGCATCGCGCGTTCTGCGGTAACGGCGTTTTTCACGCGCTCTTCTGCAGCAAATATTCCCGTTAACATGGACTTATGCAAAGAAATGGAGCTTGACGAAGACCAATACTCCATTTCTATTCCGCTTGGTGCCACTATTAATATGGAAGGCGCCGCCATTACCATTTCTGTTATGACCCTTGCCGCCTGCCACACACTAGGCATTCAAATTGACCCTATCACGGCGTTTTTGCTGTCTATTCTATCTGCGTTGGGCGCATGCGGCGCATCGGGCGTTACCGGCGGTTCGCTTTTGCTTATTCCCATGGCGTGCTCGCTTTTTGGCATTTCAAACGACATTGCCATGAGTGTGGTGGGCGTGGGCTTTATCATTGGTGTTATTCAAGACTCGCTGGAAACCGCGCTTAACTCTTCCACCGACGTTTTGTTTACCGCCGCCGCGCAAATTGCTCAGCGTAAAAAAGAAGGCCGCGAACTCCCTAAGATTTAGGGCACCAAAAGCAGCACGCATAAAACTTCCTACCAGTACTAACTGCTGGAAGGTTTTCAAATTGGCGAAACACTGTTTCGCCAATTTGGTCTTGTGAATAGATAATATAAAACTGTCGCATTTGTTTCAAATTCGCCGTCGAAAAACCTCTTCCGTACTGGCATTCATTGCCGTTTATAAAAAGGAAGGGGGCTTGCGCCCCCTTCCCGTGCATTATGGCATATGCCTTGTGCCATACACAGATTGTATGTGCTGAACAGGTATTACGCTTGCACGCCCCATCCGTAAAGCACCACGTACTGAATGCGGAAGGCATCAAGAGCGTCTACCGTACCATCGGGCTTGCCGTCATCGGAACCCGTAACATCGGCTGCGCTGTAATAAGCGGCATAGGCGTCAAGGTCTTTATAGGCGCCTTCTTTCGATGCAATGTCGTATGCCATCTGAGCATCCACAATGTTAATCTTGCCGCTGGCGTTCACATCACCCAATTGGTTCTTGCAATCGGTGCAGGTCAAGCCATCGAAATGATGCCCGGTAGCAGGAATCTTTTCGGTTGCAATTTCTTTCGAAAGCAACGTTTCGTTGTTAACCATTGCAGTTGCCGTGTAAGCATACTCACCAGCAGCAAAGCAAGTAGCTGCCTTCTTTACCGATTTTGCAACGGGGCACAACACAACACGGGTATGCGTTTTGTCATTCTCGCAAGTCCACGTTGCTACTGCAGAATTCATATCTTCAGCAGGAACAACTACAGCTTCGCCCCACTTATGGCCTAAGGCAGAACCTTCATCTGCAATGGTGTCTTTTTTACCGCAGCCAGCATTTTCGCAAGTGGCTGTCTTTGTGCCATCTGCTTCACAGGTTGCATTGCCGTCAGACTTATAGTTGGTAAACTTGTGGCCTGTTGCCGGGTGCTCGTCGCACAGGCGCGTAAGTGTTGCGATGCAACCTTCATTGTCGCATGTGGCAGTTTCGGTGCCATCTGCTTCACACGTAGCGTCATTGTTGTATACGTACTTCGTAAAGGAGTGCTCTAAAGCCTCTTTGGTTGTGCGCTTTGTGGTGGCGCTGCCTTCAGGCATGCCTTCCACCTTAGCCACTGCCGTGTAGGTGGTAACTTCATCGGCAGTGCAGGTCACCTTGGTAGTAACCTCAGGCGTTACCGTGCAATCGGCAACAACTACATGAGAAACATTGTGCCCGCACGTCCAAATAGCTTTAGCGGAAGTGCCATTCTCGGCAAACAAAATGGTAGGTTCGCTCCAGTCGTGACCTAAAGCTTTAACCTCAACGGTTTGCGTTGCACCACAAACGGAGCAGGTTTGTGTCTTTTCACCCGGTTCAGTGCAGGTAGGAGCCTTGGTAATTTCTTTATCTTTCCATTCGTGCACTACCTGAAGTGTTCTGTTGTCGCCTGTCCAATTGTAGCCCGTAATGGCTTCATTCGTGCCATCGTACGTAATAACAACGGGCGTGGTGGAGTTAACGTAGAACACGTTCGTTGCCGTTGCACCAGCAGGAATGGTGAAGCCGGTAGGAACAGCGGTAAGTGCCGTGCAGCCGCTGAACATCTCGCTGATGTTGGTTACGGCAGCGGTGTTCAAGCTGGTTAGGTCAACCGTTGTAAGACCCGTTCCCTTGAACATGCTGCTCAT
>CAVDDP010000219.1:0-3450 GCA_963607695.1 Hallerella sp. | reverse complement strand
ATTTGGTGTTTTGTTTGCTTCCGGGCGTATTGCAGCTGGTGGGAGAGTGGCGTTTTAAAAAGTTAATTTCGCATGTTGGATAACTGCATGTTGGATAACTAAAAGTTTTAAAGAAGGTAATGGTATGGCAAAGGTAAAAACAAAAAAGCGTGTGTTTAATACCATAATGGCGGTTGCCGCAGTGGTAATTGTGGTTGCGGGCGTAATGCTTGCGCTTAATTTCAAGGGCACAACATCATCTGTGGGCACCGCTTCATCGGAAGCAAGCGCATCAACTGCGTTTGTTACCTGCGAAAAGGCGGGCAACGTTAATATTGTGCGCAGCGGTTTGGGATATGCGCTTGAAAACGACACAACACTTAAAGCAGCCGACCAAATTGAAACGCTCTCTTCTTCAAGTATTTCGTTAGCTGAACAGGGAACAACGCTGGTACGCTTGGGTTCTCGAGCAACAGCGGTCATTCAAGACAATCAGGGTACGCCCGGTATTTCCATGAAACAAGGAACGGCGGCAGTTTGGGCAAAAAGCCAAATGGGGCTTGTCATGTGCGAAGATAGCGTGACGGTTGTTCCTTCATCGGGTGCTTTGTTGTTGCTTTCTCAGGAAGAAGGTAGTGCTTCTCTTACGGTGCTTAGCGGGTCGGTGGAATGCCAAGGAGTAAGCGCTCAGGCAAACGAAGGAAGCGCCATAACGTTTTTGAAGGAAAATGACACGTGGAGTGCAACAACAGCAGAAGCTTCGGAAAATTCATTGCAAGATGAAACTATAACGAGCATTGAAACGTTTATCAAAGAAGGATCTACCAGCGTTTACTCTGCCGATGACTTGCAAAAGGTGGTTGACGAGCGTCAGGCAGAGCGCGAGAAAGCTCAGCAAGAAGCAATTGATTCGGGTGTTGTGGCAGATAGCAGCAGTTCACAGGGTTCAAGCTCCAGCAGCAGCTCTGGCACTAGTGGTACTTCGGGCGATTCCGGATCAACTGATTCGGGTAGTAGCACCCATCATACCTGCACCATTGAAATTCGCTGCGATACCATTTTGAACAATATGGGCAACTTAACCGCTGGAAAAGAAGCGTATGTTCCTTCCAATGGCACCATTTTAGCAACTTCTACCGTGCAATTCAGCGAAGGTGACACGGTATTTGACGTGCTTACCGCGGCGTGCAAAGCGGCAAACATCCAGCTTGAATACACGTTTAGCTCGCTTTATGGCACCAATTACATTGAAGGCATTAACAATTTGTATGAGTTTGATTGTGGTGAAGAATCGGGCTGGATGTACAAAGTAAACGGGTGGTTCCCCAATTATGGCTGTTCAAAGTATGAGCTGCACGACGGTGATGTGATTGTGTGGTGCTACACCTGTAACGGGCTTGGCGCCGATGTAGGAGGCGGCATGTAATGCGTTTTACGGGAAAAGGTGTCAAAGTGCAAAGCAATAAGGTGCAAGGCAATAAGGTACAGCGCGCTTTGAAATGCGTGGTAAATCTTACCCTGAGCGTTGTGCTGGTGGCGGGGCTTTTGCCAGCATATGCATCCGCTGAAGGTGCGTTTCAGGGGGCGGAAAGCCTGGCGGGTACCAACGCTGTTTCTCTTGAAGAAGGGGAAAGCATAGGTGAAGCTGTTCAAGCAAGCGATTCGTGCGTTGCGCCTGATGAGGGCGATGTAACCGGCGCGGATGCTGCGGAAGATGTGGGTGCAGGTACGGGTGCTGCGGATGGCACGGGCGCTTCGGGCGACGATACGGCGGGCGCCACGGGTGCGGGTAGTGCAAGCGAAGGTGGCGCAAGTGAAGGTGCCGGCGCAGACAATACCAGCGGAGTTGCAAATGCTGACAAACTGGGAGTAATGACCGATGGCTCGCTGTCCCTTAATGCAGCGCTTTCAGAGCTTGCAAATAAAGATGCTCTAACTGGCCAGGATAAAGACCAGATTGCAGGCGAAAAAGACGCCGAAGAAAACGAGGAAGAGCTTGCTCCTTTGTCTCAGGAGGTATCGGCTGCGTGGCCTAGTTTTCGTGGCAACAATCAGAATAATGGCATAGTTAGCTTTGACATTCCTACCAGCGCAAATGAGGCGCAGCTACTATGGTGTAAGCAGTTTGGTTCATCGTGGAGTGATGCGCCTTCTACGCAGCTTATTGTGGATGACAGCCTTGTGATTATGAGTGGAACCAGTATTTACAAGCTGGATTTGAACACGGGTGCTGTTAAGGCGCAGGGCAGCTTATATGATGGCTTTAACTGGGGTTATACGCCTTTTGCCTACGGCGAAGGAAAGATTTTTGTTTCCTTGAAATCAGGCAAAGTTCAAGCGCTTGACGCCACTACGCTTGAGTCGCTATGGGTGTACTCTGACCCGCTGGGTGGCCAGTCGGTTTCCCCCGTAGTGTATTCCGATGGCTATGTGTACACGGGCTTTTGGAATAGCGAGAAAAAAGACGCGAATTACGTATGCCTAAAAGCTGAAGATGAAGACCGCACGCAAGCTACCGAAGCAAAAGCGGCAACGTGGAGCATTACCAATGCGGGCGGCTATTATTGGGCAGGGGCAGTTGCGGTTGGCGACTATCTGATTTTCGGCAGTGATGATGGCATTACTGCCGAGACAGGCGGAACCTCCATGCTTCGTTGTGTGAATAAATATACGGGTAGTGTTATAAGCACGCTTTCTTTGAATGGCCTGGGTGATCAGCGTAGTTCTCTTTGTTATGTTCCTGAAGTGGGAAAAGTATTCTTTACCACCAAGAGCGGTTATATTTGCTCTGCCTCAATTAATGCCTCTTCAGGGCAGCTAAGTAATCTTGCTTCTTCGCAGGTGCGAAGTGATTCCGCAAGCACCTCCACGCCGGTGTATTACAAAGGTAAGCTTTATTTTGGCATAGGGGCTGGCTACGAGGGCGGCGAAAAATGCCGTTTTGTGGTGGCAGATGCTACCACTCTTGAAACCATTGCTTCTGTTCAAGCGCCCGGCGATGTTAAATCATCGGCGCTGCTTAGCACGGCAACGGAAGATAGCGGTTACTTGTGCTTCTATATTACGTACAACTCAGAGCCGGGTGGCATTAGTGTTGTTAAAGTGAAAAACGATTGCGCGTCGGATGACGATGTGGTGATTGATGATTTGTTTGATGCTAGCGACTATTCGCAGTATTGCATTTGCAGCGTGATTGCCAGCTCAAACGGAACGCTTTACTACAAGAACGATTCCTGCAACATTTTTGCCGTGGGCTTCACCGATGAAGGCCGCGAAGCTGCTGCTAATCGTCATGCGGGCGGTACCGATGGGGAAGACCCCTTTGATGGTGGCGGCGACAGCGACGACAGCGACGACAGCGACGATGACGGTGATGACGGCGGCTCTGATGATGGCGGCGATAGCGACGATAGCGACGATACTACTGGCGACAGTGGCAATAGCGGCGGCGAAGCTGGCGGAGACAGCGGA
>CAVDDP010000218.1:0-3465 GCA_963607695.1 Hallerella sp. | reverse complement strand
CACGGTAGCCAAACCGGTTGCGGGTCAGGCGCTTGCTTCTACTGCTACCATCAGTTGGGGCAATGGCAGCACAAAAGAAGTTGCCATTCAATGGACCGATGAAAATGGCGCAACTGCAATAACTGCTGCATATGGCACGAAGTACAGTTTTAGTGCAAATCTCACGCAAGATAGAGAAAACAAGCTGGTGTTTGCAAAAGACATAAGTGCAAGCGACATTACCATTGTTTTTGCAGGAAACCAGGGAAGTCTTGCTACCCAAAGTGCAACCCTTAATTCCGCGGGCAGCTTAACGGTAACTTCGGGCACCGTTGCAACGGGCGACCCCGCTGTTACCAGCGTGAAAAAAGCAAGTATAAATGTTGCAGCGGGTACCACAGTAGCAAACCTGTTAGCTGCTCTTCCCAGTTCAGCGCTTGCCCAGTTAAGCGATAACTCAGAACTTTTGCTTTCAACCGACAAAACACAAACTATTTCCTGGCCAGAAGGCTTGTTTAACAGTGAAGATGAAGTGGCAGAGGCAACAGAAGAGGGAGTTTATTACGTTGATCTGCCACTTTCTTTCGCGGACCAAGAAGTGATTCCAAGTGAAGCTTATGTTGAAGTTGCCATTAATGTGCTTGACAGCTCCGAGGTTGCAACGCCAACACTTTCGCCTGTTCCTGCTGTTTACAATCAATATTCAGGCGCGGTGAAATTAAGCAAAGACCTTAAACTTACGCTTTCTGCCGTCTGCTCAACTGAAGGCGCAACCATTAAGTACCAGCTTGATGGCGGAAAAGAGCAAATCTACAACGATGCGCAAGGTATTGAACTTACGGGTACCGCAAACGACCAGGCTGTTATAGAAGTAAAAGTGTGGGCTGAAAAAACAATTGAGGGCAAAACGGTTACTTCCGATGCTTTCAGCGAGCTGTACGTGCTTGATGATACGTTAAACAAAACCATCACGCTCAATTGTTCCGACACCGCATACTACGAAAAAGGCGAAACCCCCTGGTCAGAGACCTTTACCGTAACAGGCTCGCTTAAAGCAGATGTTACCGTTACTGCCCCTGCACAAACAGATCGCACCTTTGACCATTGGGAATGGGAAGGCGCGCCCGCAGGCACCAACCTTGAAAGCGAAACGCTTACCATAACGAATTATTCGCTTGATTACTCTGGCAAAATTACCGCGGTGTATGTTCCTACCATTACCACTATTGATATAGGCATTGCTGCTCCCAAGGCTCATAGCACGCTTGCCACCAGCGCAGAGTACGTAAAGTTTGGAACAGCTGCAGAATCACAGGCAAATACCGCGAACATTTCTGACTTCATTACGGATAAAACACTTACCTGGACTCCCGCAAGCACTAGCAAAACTGCGGCGCACAATACAATCTATACGGCCTCTATGAACACCGAGACAGAGTTGCCCGACGGCGTTCAATATAACTTCTCTGATAACTTCCAGTTGCTCATAAATGGGCGCAACGTATCAAACGATGCCTATCTTCAAGTAAGCAACGAAAAAGCGCTTCTTATCGTTTTGTTCCCCACAACAGGGCCGTATGAGTATGAGTCGTTGGCAAGCGTAGAGCCCGTAGAGCTTTCCTTTACCAAAGCAAGCTTGTATCAGCAAGCTCAGGATTCAGGCGAAGAAGTAAGCTGGGATTTGCCCGATAGTGTAGAAATAACCTATGCGTGTGGCGAAACTGGCACGGTGCAGGTTGAGTGGCAAGCGCCCGCAAGCTTTGATGTGAGCAAACGTGCAGCTCAAAAGCTTGAAGTGGTAGGTAAGCTGGTGTATTCCAGCGATGTGGATAACACCGGCGCCCCTGAAGCCATAACAACAACTATCAACGTTTCTGCTCCTACCGCGGAAACGCCTGCAGCTTCGGTTGCTTCCGGAATATACACCGGTGCGCAAACTGTTGAGCTTTCCTGTGCCACGCAAGGTGCAACCATTCGTTACACCACCGATGGAACAGATCCCACGGAAACAAGCACCGAGTACAAGGGTACGCCTATAACCATCGATGCGTCCACCACGCTTCGGGTGCGCGCCTTCGCAAACGGCATGACGCAAAGTGCTGTTGCAACGTACAACTACACCATTTTGCAAACCTATACCGTAACGTTTGATACCGCAGGCGGCAGCGAAATACAGAGCGTGCCCGTTCAAGCAGGGAAAACGCTTACTAAGCCGGCAGACCCCACGCGCGAAGGATACACCTTTGTGTGTTGGACATGCCAAGGCGAAGAATACGACTTTGCCACGCCTGTGACTAGCGATATTACGCTTACCGCTACGTGGAAAGAGAACTCCGGCAGTGGTGATAGTAGTGGCGATAGTGATGGTGGAAGTTCAGGCAAGCCCGACAGTGGCGAACAAGGAGGCGCTACCGATAAGGGCGGCTCGGATCAAAGTAGCGCCAGCGCCGCTGGCAGCGCCACTACCATGGCGGCAACAGGAGATACTGTGCCGTGGGTGCTGGTGGTAAGCCTGGCTGCTTTAGGCGCGGTATCGGCTCTTTGTGCTGCTGCGGGTCTTGCTTTACGGCAACGCTCGAATCGGCAATAGCAAGCGCAGGTGTTGCGGTGCTACGGTGCTGTGTTTTACCACGGTGCTGTAGCACCTGCTACTGAAGAGCGGCAGTCTGTCACGTCGCTCGTTTACAAAAGACATGCGGAGTAGCGTGTCTTTTGTGCGCTTATACTGCCCGTGCCCTGCCTGATTTGATACAATACCAACTTTGAGTGAGCCAGACGATCGCGCGTGTATACGTGAGGAAAGTCCGGGCTCCTTAGGGCAAGATGCCAGCTAACGGCTGGGCGGGGTGACCCGACGGAAAGTGCCACAGAAAAGAAGACTCCCGCTGTGTTCTGTTCGGAATGCTGCGAGAAAAGCTGAAACGGTGCGGTAAGAGCGCACCAGCGTTGCAGCAATGCAGCGGCTTGGTAAACCCCATCTGGAGCAAGCGCAAATAGGAGTGCCATACGGTTGCCCTACCGTGCATTCGGGTTGCGCGCGAAGAGGCGAGCGGCAACGTTCGTCCAAGATAAATGGTCGTCCTTGACAGAACCCGGCTTACCGGCTCACTCACCTTCGTAACACTTCTGCGCGCTGGCGTTGGCGCGCATCTTTTATTGCAAAGGGAAGGGAAGGAGCACGGATCATGGGCGCAAAGTCTGCTGCTTTAGTTGCGGCTTCAACGTTTAATGCTTCTGCCTTTCTTTGCCTTCACCAGGAAAACCCCTATACCGAAATTGTTGCGGTTGACGGCGGGTATGCGCATTTGACAGAAATTCACGTAGCGCCCACGTTTGCCTTGGGAGATTTCGACTCGCTGGGTTTTGTGCCTCAGGGCATTCCCCTTGCTACTTTTCCGGAAGAAAAAGACAAAAGCGATCTTGAACTGGCGCTTGATTGGTGTGCTTTGCAAGGTATACACAATGTTACGGTTTACGGTGCCTTTG
>CAVDDP010000217.1:0-3506 GCA_963607695.1 Hallerella sp. | reverse complement strand
CACTAATAAGCAAAACATCCTGAGGGTTTCTGCCTGCTTGCTTACACACTTCATCAACTTCCTGGCGAATGATTCGATAATTTTCATCTGCACTCATAATTCCTCATTTCCTTATACCAAAAGCGCCATGGCGCCCGCAGTTGCCACCGCTTGCTCTGTACGAAAACAGCAGGTCAGGGTTGCATACCGTGCACAAATGAGCGTTTGCCACCCTTTGTTCAGAAAGCCCCGCACGCAACGCATCTGCTTCTACCGCACGGGTAAGGCTCACATGCCGTTTATCCAGCAGCACCTGCGAGCCGTAAGCATTACTGAACTGTTGTGCTATCTCTGCGGAAACTTCAAAGCACGAATCTTCTATGCAAGGGCCAAGATAGAGGTTGTACTGCGAAGCGTTCGGCTCAGCATCGCTCACAGCACCCTGCGTGGCGTGTTGCGACACATCCAGCACAGCACCGCTCGCTTTATCCTGTGCCACCATGTGCTGAATGGCCTTGCCCACAATGCCTGCAAGCGCACCACGCCACCCGGCATGAAGCACCGCAAAGCGCCCGGTAGGAGAAACAACAATAACCGGAAGGCAATCGGCAAAGCACAAAAGCGCCGCGTGCTGCTTAACATCTACGATAATGCCATCGGCACCCTGTTTTGCAAGCTCTTGGTAAGCTTGCCACTGCTCATGTGCTGTTTCCTGAACACTCACAAGCGTGGTGCCGTGAACTTGATTGGGAACAATTACCGGCACGCCGGGAAAGCCCAACGCTTCAAAAAGAAGCTGCCTGTTTTGTTCAACAGCAGCCGGGTTGTCGTTTACATGTGTTGCCAGATTAAGAGAATTATAGGGAGGCAAGCTTACCCCGCCGCCACGCAGCGTAAAGCCCATATAAACACCAACAGACGACGCAAGCGCGTCGTCTGTAAGATAGGATATGCCTTGTACGGTTTGCTGCTCAAGCTGCGGAAGCTCCAGCTGCGCAAACCTCCGTTGTTCCTGGCACGCCATAAGAAATCACTTAGTGCTGGCGGCGCAGAAAATCAGGGATGTAATCTTCGTCGGCAAAACGATTAGAACCTGCGGTAGCTGAGTAACCATTTGAGGGATACCGGTTTGCCGAAGCGCTGTAATTGCTAGAAGATGCACTGAAGTTATTAGAAGGTGCGCTGTACGAGCTGCTGCTTGCAGGCCTGCTTGCGTTTGATGCAGAATACTGAGACGAATACGACTGAGTAGCTGCTGGCTTAGCGGTTTGATTGTTGTATTGAGAAGTGCTTGCCGCATAAGAAGGCTCTGTTGAAGAGAACAGGCTGTTATTGGAAAAATCCATGGATGACTGGCTTTCCGTTGCTTTAAAGCCGGTAGCAATAACCGTAATGCGAATGTTGTCGTTCATGCGCTCATCAATGATTTGACCATAGATGATGTTGGCATTTTCATCGGCACATGCCTCAACGGTGCGTGCTGCTTCATCCACTTCTTGCAAGGTAAGATCAGGACCACCAGCAATAGAGAACAAAACGCGCGTTGCACCCGCAATGGAAGCTTCAAGCAAGCTTGAGTTGGTAGCCTGCTGCGCAGCTTCAAGTGCGCGGTTTTCACCCGATGCAATACCAATACCCATCATAGCCGTGCCGGCATCTTTCATAACGGTGCGAATGTCGGCAAAGTCTAGGTTAATCAAGCCAGGAATGGTAATAAGATCCGTTACGCCTTGAATGCCCTGACGAAGCGTGTCATCGGCAATGCGGAACGCATCAATCATGCTGGTTTTCTTTTCCACAATTTCAAGCAAACGGTCGTTAGGAATAACAATGAGTGTGTCAACCTTTTGTGACAAAAGGTCAATGCCTTGCTCTGCCTGGTTGCGGCGTGTGCGGCCTTCAAAGGAAAACGGCTTGGTCACAATGCCTACCGTTAAAGCGCCAATTTCTTCACGAGCAATCTCGGCAACAATAGGAGCAGCGCCGGTACCGGTTCCGCCACCTTCACCAGCGGTAACAAACACCATGTCGGCATCGCTTAACGCTTCGCGAATTTCTGCGCGGCTTTCTTCCGCTGCCTGACAACCAATTTCAGGGTTAGCACCTGCGCCAAGCCCGCGTGTGAGCTCTTCGCCAATATGAATGGTGGTATCGGCATTTGACATAAGCAAAGCCTGATTGTCGGTATTGATTGCAATGAACTCAACGCCTTGCACGCCTGCTTCAACCATGCGGTTAACAGCGTTGGTGCCGCCGCCGCCAACACCTACAACTTTAATTACTGCTAAATTTCCGGAACCCGTCATACTCATTTACTTCCTCCAGATATATCGTTTTTATGCCATGTGGCACTTTTGTAAGCAAACATAGCTAACTGGTAATTTTACACAAAGAAGCTCAGTTTGCAACAGTGACTACCATCATCCCCATAACACGCCCTTAAAAGTACGCGAAGGATACACACATATATCCCTACAGCGAGCGCCACGTGGGGCTTGATACGGTGCGCACGTTAATGTAGGCAATATTTCCTTCGTGCTCTTCCAAAAGCGCTAAGCACACGCGCTCTTTCTCGCGAATGTCTTCTGCCGCGCCAAACGCAATCTCCACCCCATTATCAAGCGTTAAGATGGTAGATTCCGCATCGGTTGCTGAAACGCGCACCACGCTATCTGCCAGCTCCGTTGTCATGCCTGAAACAATGGCAAGCGCATTATTCACGTTGCTATCGGTGCACACCTCACCAATTTCAGGGGAAGTACCATAAGGAACATCGACAATTTGCAGAACCGACTCCGCGTCAAGGTACACTTGCTCACTTACCGTGGCTGCCGCTTCCGACTCTTTATCGGGGATGGGCATAAGCCACGTTTTATCATCCGCGATAGCCCATACGCGCGTGACCGTGGAACTTTCCGTAGGAACCGCAACGGTTGCGGCAATTTCGCGCTCGGTAACCACCAGCTCTAGCGTATCGGGGAAAACACGATTCACCGCAACTTCTTTTATCCAGGCGTCACGCAAACAATTCTGCTCAATTTGCGTGGTATCCACACGCAAAAGCGTGGTGTCTTCAGGGATTTCTGCCAGCGCAAGCATTTCTTCTTCCGTTAGATGTTCAGCGCCTTTAATGGAAATATGCTGAATGGTTGCAATAGGAGCAAGATAAAGCGCAAGGGCGCCTACCAGCACAATAACCACAATCACCAGAACCGCAATCACATTCCCCGACACTTTGCGCCCCGCTTGTTGCTGCTGACTGCGCTCTTGTGTGCGGCGAATTTCCCCCACCGTACGCGTAACGTAAGCGTCAGAAGAAGATGCCGCATGGGGTACACGCGGCGCCGCGCTACGCGGAGTGGTGCGGTAGGAACTTGTAGCTGATGCGCCTACCGTGCGTGAAGGGGTGCGGTTGGAACTTGTTGCTGGTGCGCCTACCGTGCGTGAAGGAGCACGACGCGAAGAGGAGCTACTTGAAACACCACGCGAAGAGGAGCTGCCTGAGGCGCTGCGTAACGATCCACCCG
>CAVDDP010000216.1:0-3506 GCA_963607695.1 Hallerella sp. | reverse complement strand
AAGTGGTAGTGATGGATGGACGCATTCCGCACTCCATTCTGGTGGAACTTATGACCAACGAGGGCGCTGGCACCTTAATTACGGCGTAGAAAGAAGAACCTATGAGTATTACTGAATTAGATGCCACGTATGTGGCGGGAACGTATAAGCGTTTCCCCGTTGAGCTGGTGCGGGGGCAGGGCTGCCACGCGTACGATGCACAAGGAAAGCGCTACATTGATATGGGGTCGGGCATTGGCGTAAATGCGTTTGGTTATGCCGATGAAGCATGGCAAAATGCGGTAAGTGCCCAGTTAGGAACGCTGCAGCACACTTCCAATTTGTATTACACCCAGCCGTGTGCGCAGTTGGCGCAAATGTTGTGCGAGCGCACCGGAATGAAAAAAGTGTTCTTTGGCAATTCTGGCGCGGAAGCAAACGAATGCGCCATCAAGGTGGCGCGTAAATGGGCGGCAGATACGAAAGGTGGGGAATACTCCACCATTGTGACCTTGGAAAACAGCTTTCATGGCCGCACGTTAACCACGCTTGCTGCCACGGGGCAAGACCATTACCACGAACTGTTTCAGCCGCTTACTCCGGGCTTTGTGCACGTTCCCGCAAACGATGCACAGGCGCTGCGCACCTGCCTGGAAACACACAAAGTGGCGGGCGTTTTGATTGAGTGTATTCAGGGCGAAGGTGGCGTTCTTCCCCTGGAAGCAGAATATGTGCAGGCAGTGCAGGCGCTGTGCCGTGAGTTTGATTGCCTGTTCATGGTGGACGAAGTGCAAACGGGCAATGGCCGCACGGGCAAGCTCTATGCGTACATGAACTTTGACGTGCAGCCCGATGTGGTGACTACCGCAAAAGGCCTGGGCGGCGGGCTTCCTATTGGTGCGTGCCTGATTGGGCAGCGTGCGCAAGATACGCTGGGTTTTGGCGATCATGGTTCTACGTTTGGTGGCAACCCCGTGTGCTGCGCCGGCGCGCTGAGCATTCTTTCCCGTTTGGACAATGCATTTTTAGGGGAAGTTGCTGAAAAAGGCGCGTATTTGCGCAGCCGTTTTCAGGGGGCGCCGGGTATTGAAAGCATTACCGGTATGGGTTTAATGCTGGGCTTGAAAACTACCATTCCCGCAGCTCAAGTGGTAGCTGCGTGTATTGAGCGCGGCGTTTTGTGCTTAACGGCAAAAGATAAAGTGCGTTTGTTGCCTCCGCTTTCCATTTCGCAAGAAGATTTAGCGGAAGCAGCCGATGTTATTCTTGCTGTTTGCGCGGGGTAATGTGCGCGTGTAAGCATACGCACGCTTAAAATTTCGAAGAATGTAATTGCGCCCCTGTGTGGAAGTTCCACACAGGGGCGCAATGTTTGCGGCGCGTTGGTGTGCGCAGGCGTTTTACGCGGGGGTGCCAACCGCTTCCCCTGCTTTTTATACGATAACACCCTGCTGCGTTAAGAGTGCCTCGTGGCTTTTCATGTACTGTGCCAAGGCAAAATTGGTAACGTCGGAGCGGTTAATGATGCCCACGATAACGCCGTTATCAAGCACGGGTGCCTTTTTCAGGTGGTTTTCGCCCAAAATGCGGCACACCACCGACAAACGATCGTGAACATCAACGCTTATAATGCCCCGGTGTGCAATGGAAAGCAGGGGCTGCTCCATAATGTAGTTCAGGCGGTCTTCAAAGCCGGTTGCCACGCCCGAGGCGCTGCCGCTTCTAATAAGCAACGATATGGGGTCAATGTATTCCTTGTTGCCCGCTTCGCCTGATAGGGCGCGCAAAATGTCACCGTCAGACACAAAGCCCACCGCTTCGCCTTTCGCATTCACAATAGGCACGGCGGAAACGTCTTTTTCCACGAATATTGCTGCCGCCTGGGCAACGGTGGCGGTATCAGGGAGCGAGAACACATCGCGCTTCATAATTTGCTCAAGCGTAATGCGGCGCTTGCCATCTTTGTCGGCGCTGGCAGCGTGCGCCTTTTTGCTTTTTACCAGCACAATGCAAAGAACCATGATGAGCGTTGAAATGCAAGCGGAAAACATAAACGCCACGTCAAAGCCCCAGGCGCTGGCGGCGTGCGACTCCATGCCGGCGTTTGTTCCCATGGTGCCCACAAACGTGGAAATGGAAACGATGATGGCGGTGCCCAGTGCGCCTGCCACCATGCGTGTGCAATTGTTGATGGAAGAGCCGTGGCTCATCAGCTCATCGTCAAGAGCGTTCATGCCCCAGGTGCTAATGGGCATGTTGATAAGGGCAATCATGCCGTTGCGCAGGGTAACGCAGGCGGCAACTACCCAAAGGGGTGTGTTCAGGTTGAAAAAGCACATGGGAATGGTGGCAACGGTGAACAGGGCAGCGCCGGTGATTGCCAGCTTGCGTGGCCCGTGCTTGTCAAAAAGGCGCCCCACAATGGGGTTTAAGATGGCCATGAAAATGGCGCCGGGAATCATGGTTAACCCCGATGTTGTGGCGGAATATCCCAGTGTTGTTTGAATGTAAATGGGAATAAGCACCGGCCCGCACATTAATCCCGGTTGCAAAACGGCAATAAGAATAATGGCAATAGCAAAGCGCTTGTTCTTGAGTATTTCCACCTTTAACATGGGGTTTTTAATGGAAAGCTGGCGGCGCACAAAGAACACCAGAATAAGAAGCCCCAACACAATTGAACCAATAACCAAAAGGGATAAGCCTTGGGTACCAATCATACTAAAGCCGTAGAGCATGGCACCTAAACCCAGCGAACAGGTAATAAGCGAAAGTTTGTCCAAGTGGCTTTTTCGCTGCAACGAGCCATCTTTTCTTTTAAGTGCAATAAGCCCCGCAATAATGCCGGCAACAGAAAGCCCCGACACAATGTAGAACAGCACATGCCAATTGCTGGAGTCTATAACAATGCCGGAAAGCGTGGGGCCGGCAACAGGGGCAACGGCGTTAACCAGGCCAAATATTCCCATGGCGCGCCCGCGGTGTTCTACGGGGAAAGAAGTCATAAGTTCCGTTAAACACATGGGCATAAGTATGCCGGCGCCTGCTGCCTGAAACATACGTCCTACCAGCAATAACTCAAAGGAAGGCCCCCATGCTGCAAAAAGCGAACCCGCAAGAAAAATAATCATGGCGCTGGTGAACAGCATGCGCGTGCTGTAATTGTCAATAAGATGAGCTGCAATAGGAATCATAATGGCATTCACAATGGTAAAGCCGTTTACCAGCCATTGAACCGTTGCGGTGGTAATAGAAAACTCTACCATGATGGTGGATAAAGCGGGGGTGATAAGCGTTTGATTAAGCAACGTAACAAACGACCCGCAGACTAAAACTGCAAGTGCAATAAAGTCTTCACGTGATAAACCTGCAATCATGGCAGAGCTCCTTTCTTGTGTTCCCCCGTTTCTTGTTTGGTGCGGTTCGCGCCCGTGCGCGTGCGCCTGCGGTGTTGGCGCGCGGCGGGCGTTGTTGTGCCGATGCGTTGTTACGCGCGGCACGGTGGTGTTTGGTCTGTGTGTCACCGG
>CAVDDP010000215.1:0-3520 GCA_963607695.1 Hallerella sp. | reverse complement strand
GTGCCTGATTGCAGCTGTTTAAACTTCTACAAAATTCCCGCTGTTAAAGCTATTAACAGCGGGACAAATAGGAGTGTATGCGTTAAATGTAAACTACTCACCCGAGCTCTGTAAAAATTTTGTAAAAAGAAACTCCCTACAAAATAGAAAGGTTCACTTCTTTCAGCTGGCGCGTAGTAACTTGGTTTGGTGCGCCTGTCATCAAATCCGACGCGCTTGAGGTCTTGGGGAACGCAATAACATCGCGAATAGAGCTCTTGCCCGCAAGAAGCATAACCAAGCGGTCCAAACCAATAGCAATGCCGCCATGAGGAGGAGCGCCCAGCTCAAGTGCGTGAATCAGGTGGCCAAACTTAATGTCCAGGTCTTCTTCCGACACACCGCACTGGCGCAAAACGCGCTTCTGCTCTTCGGCATTATGAATACGAATAGAGCCGCCGCCCAACTCGTAGCCGTCCATAACAATGTCGTAGCTGTACGAACCGCACGCCAAAGGATCGCTCTCAATTTTGTCTAAGTCCTGCTCAAGAACGTGTGTGAAGGGGTGATGCTCGGCTGCGTATTTCTTTTCGTCTTCGTCGTACTTAAACATGGGGAAGTTCACTACCCACAAAAGCGCGTGGCCATTGCGCTCAATGCCCAGGCGGTCTGCCATGGTTAAGCGCAAAGCGGAAAGAACGGCAGCAACGGTTGCAGGTTTGTCGGCAGCAAACAGCAGCAAGTCACCCGGCTCGGCCTGGGTTGCCTGCTTGATTTGAGCGAACACTTCGTCACCCAGGAACTTGATAATGGGGCTTTTGCCTGCCATTTCCGTATCGGCGTTGGTAAAAGCAATCCATGCCATGCCTTTTGCGCCATTTGCTGCAGCAACGTCGGCAAGCTTTTCAATGTCGCCGCGGCTCCAATTACCAGCTCCTTTGCAATTAATGGCTTTCACAATGCCGCCCGCTTCCACTGCTTTTGAAAAAACACCAAAGCCGCAGCCGCGCACAATGTCGGTTAAGTTCACCAGCTCCATGCCAAAGCGAATGTCGGGGCGGTCGCAGCCAAACCTGTCCATGGCTTCACTCCATTGCATGCGCTGCAGCGGGAAAGCGTGCTCTACGCCAGCAGCAGCAAGCACTTCCTTCATAACGTCTTCCATCATGTCTATAACGTCTTCGCCTTCAACGAATGACATTTCAATGTCTACCTGGGTAAACTCAGGCTGACGGTCGGCGCGTAGGTCTTCATCGCGGAAGCAACGCGCAATTTGGTAGTAGCGCTCAATGCCGGCAACCATAAGCATTTGCTTGAACTGCTGCGGGCTTTGAGGCAGCGCGTAAAACTTACCCGGGTTCGGACGGCTGGGCACAATGTAGTCACGAGCGCCTTCGGGCGTGCTATTTGCCAGAATGGGCGTTTCCACCTCTATGAATTCGCGCTCGTTAAGCGCTTTGCGCATTGCCTGAGCAATGGTGTGGCGAAGCTTCATGGCAGCAAACATTTCAGGGCGACGCAAGTCCATGTAGCGCCAACGCATGCGGGTTTCTTCCGCAACCGCAATGCCATCTTCAATTTCAAACGGTGGCGTTACCGACTTGTTCAACATCACAATCGAAGAAGCAAGAACTTCAATTTCGCCTGTTTCCATATTGGGGTTCACGGCGTCTTCCCCGCGGGCGCGTACTTTGCCCGTGATTTTCAGAACGTCTTCGCGGCTTAAGTGCTCGGCAATGTCAAACTCTTCAGGCGTTACGCAATCGGGGTCTACAATAACTTGCGTGTAACCGCTACGATCGCGCAGGTCGCAGAAAATAATGCCGCCGTGGTCGCGCGTGTGCCACGCCCAACCGGTAAGCACTACCTCGCGCCCAATGTCTTCTTTACGCAATTCGCCGCACGTTGCGGTGTGCATGCAGTACTCGTTTTTGAAATCTGTCATTTATGCTCCTTCATATGTTCAGGCAGCCCACAAGCTGCTTTTTTACCAATCAAATGCCGTTTTCTTTTCCGATTAGTAGCTGCTTGTTGGCAGCCTATACGTTGTTCTTTAGGGCAACCGATTATTTTACTCGCTTACCGCACAACTTGTAGCGGCATCTTCTAATTTGACCAGCTTTTCTTCATGAGTTGCCATATTGCGTAACTTCACCTGACCCTGCGCCAGCTCATCGGGGCCCAAAATGGCAATGGTGTGTGCGCCTGTTTTATCTGCAAGCTTGAACTGGCTTTTCAAGCTGCGCCCCTGGTGGTCCATCTCGGCAGTTACGCCAACGTCGCGCAATTGCTGCATGAGCGTAAACGCTTGCAGGCGAGCACTTTGGTCAACGCACGCAATGAACACGTCGCAATGCGCTGCCTGGGGGAATTCCTTACCTGCTGCTTCCAGCGCTAAAACGCAACGTTCGTAACCCAAGGCAAAACCCAAGCCCGGCGTGGGGCGCCCGCCCACTTCTTCTACCAGCTTATCGTAGCGGCCACCACCGCCAATGGCGTTTTGTGAGCCCAAACCAGTATCTACCTGCACCTCAAAAACGGTACGCGTGTAATAATCCAGGCCGCGAACAAGCTTTGCGTCTTCCGTGTAGGCAATGCCTGCCGCTTCCAAGTATGCCTTTACCTGGTTATAGTGCTCTTTGCATTCGGGGCACAAGTGATCAGAAATTTTGGGTGCATGCTCCATAACGTGCGCGCATCCCTCGTTCTTGCAGTCAAAAGCACGCAAGGGGTTAATTTCTTTGCGGGTATTGCACGTTTCGCACAGTTCATCTGCATGAGCGTCCATGTAAGCACGTACGGCATCCCGGTATGCGGGGCGGCATTTTTCGCAGCCCATGGAGTTAATAAGAAGCGTTGTTTTATCGGCAGGGATGCCAATCTTTTCATAGAAGCGCATGAGCATAATGATGGCTTCGGCATCGATAGTGGGTTCCTCGGCGCCTAAGCACTCAACGCCCACCTGGTGAAACTGGCGCAAGCGGCCTTTCTGAGGGCGCTCCGCACGAAACATGGGGCCGGCGTACATAAGCTTTACGGGTGCCGCCCCTTGCGGAACTAAATCGTGCTGCACCACCGCACGCACCACACCTGCCGTGCCCTCGGGCCTTAACGACAAGCGGCTTTTGCTTTTGAGCGTTTGCCCGTCAAGCAGCTTTTTCAGATTCTCGCCAGAAAACGTGGCAAACATCTCTTTGGAAACAACATCGGTTGCTTCGCCTATGCCGCGAACAAACAGCTCTGTTTGCTCAATGGTTGGCACCTCTATAGGCAAGTAGCCATACGTGCCAAAAACTTCGCGTGCGCAACGCTGAAACTCCAACCAAAATAGCTCCTCGTTAGGGAGCAAATCTTTTGTGCCTTCGGGGGCTTGAATAGCCATAATTTCCTCTTTGTAAAACGGGTTCTTTTATTATCTTGCAAAAAATGTCTTTTTAGCATGCAGCTCAGCGGCTGCTGAAATTTGCAACTTCCCATATTAGCGCATTATTTTGGTTTCGGGAGCTTTTCCCTATCTACAATAGACTTTTTCCCTATCTAC
>CAVDDP010000214.1:0-3535 GCA_963607695.1 Hallerella sp. | reverse complement strand
CGGTTTGGTAAAACCGCCGAATGATAACTGCGCCTAGGCGCTTCGCAGCGTCGAGCTATTCCGCCGTTTTTCCAAACGGCGGAATAATAAAATTACCAGTGCACGACTACAACCGTGCCAACCTCAACCATGTCGTAGAGTTCGGCGGCGGCACTGGACGGAAGGTTCACGCAGCCGTGGCTTCCGTAGCCGTCTTTGTACATGGTGCCACCAAAACCAGGCTGCCACCAGGCATCATGAAGCGCATATACGTTACCAATGAAGGGCATCCAATAGGCAACGGTAGACTCATTCGGCTTCTCTTTTCCCTCTTCATAGGTGTAAAGCTTTTCGTTGGTTGCTTTGCGGGTAATGGCATAAACGCCGGTGGGAGTTTCGCGGCCAGAAATATTCACATTGCCCGAGATGATATCGCTTTCCCATAAAAGATTACCATTGTCATCGTAGTAATAAGCATGCTGTTCTGCCAGGTCAACGTCAATATAGCTTGCCCATTCGGCACCGGTTTCCTTGTTGTAGTACGTACCTTCGTTTGAACAAGGAATGGCAATTTCGCCCTGTTCCCCATTTGTAATTGCAGAAACAATGGTATCTTTAAGCGCTCCGGTATCAATTTCCCAGCCTGTATCGGGGCCGCCGCTTACCGTAATCACTTTTCCATCGGGGCGCGTGTAGGTGTGCTCATTGCCGTACGTGTCCAACTTTTCGGCCTGCTCTTGCGCCCACTGCTCAATAACTTCCTCATTCAGCGAAACGTTTTTGTTTTCGTCGTAATAAATCCAGTCAAGCACGTTTTCTTTCGTAATGGTAAGCGCCTCATAACCGCCCAACGTAAGCGTTACGTTCACATTAGATAGCGCGTTTACCTGCTGCGCTGCCTTTTTCATGTTTTCATCGGTGGAATACACACTGGGGTGAATTAAATCGTTATCGGTAAGTTTCAAGGTGGAAACAACCGCTTTTAGCGCCTCGTGCACATCGCTTATCACTTGCTCTTCGTTAAGCTGCGTGCCCTGAACTTCGGGCGTAATAACAATAGAATCGCTCTCTTTGTTGTAGGAAAGGTACGCATCCGCCGAGGCTGTTGCCGTGCTGTTGTGAGCAGCAAGCGCCTTGGTAAGCTTTTCGCTTACCAAGCTTTCGTTATACACAACCTCAAACGTTGCATTTTTGCCCGCCTGCGTGAACAGCTCAACCGGCCACGCCCAGGGATTCACATACGAAAGCAAATCTTTGCTGGAATCTAAGCCATACTCAATTTCTGTGCCCGAAAGCGTTATTTCGCAGCCGTAGCCACTAACATAAAGCTGGTAATCTTCCAGCGAGGCTGTTAGGCTGCTTTTTACTTCATCAGGCGTTTTTAAAGAAACATCTTCACCATAAATGGTGGTATGCGGAAGAAAATGCCCGCTGAAGTAAAACACGCCGGCACCGTACACCACCGCAAGAACCGCCAGAATAATGCCCAGAACAATGCCCGCAATTTTTAGCTTTCTGCGCGTGTCGGATACTGGCGCTTCTTCGTTGCCGCCAAAACCACCGCTAAAGCCGCTACCCATGCCGCCGTTGCCAGGCATATAAAAATCCCGATGAGCCTGCTCATACGGCTGCTGCCCATACGAATGCACTGAGCGCGACTGTTGGTAAGAATGCTGCTGGTAAGACTGCGGCTGGTAAGACTGCGGCGCATAGGATGAGGCGCCTTTTTTAGAAGGCGCCGGATTATTATTCTGTTGAGACTGCGGTGCAAAGTTTTGATTTACTTTTGCGTGCTTTGCGTTCATAACTGCGTTCTGTACTTCCTTGCTTTTTTTGCAGCTAACCTGTTTGTTGTAACAGTTGCAAGATTATAGCAGTCTACTTGAACTGACTTGGGTGCTTCTCGAAGAAATCATAACGCGGTGGCAGTTCTGTTACCGTATGTCCACCTGCTTGTACCTCTTCTTCAGAACACAGCTCTGCCAGGCTTTCAAAATTGGCGTCCCAGCTAAAGAAGCGCGATTTATCAAAGCCCAAACGCTCGCAAATTTTCTCACAGCCGCCCGGCACCACGGGGTGCATCATCACAGCACAAACCCACAGCAAATACGCACTATCCAAAAGCACTTGCTTGCGTGCCACATCATCTTGAGCCTGCCCGGCTGCACGCACACCATCGGCCCAATATTTTTGCGCATAGCGAATGAATGTATCGGAAAGCGAAACCACCGAATGCAACTCTACCTTATGCATAAGCTCATCGTAGTTCAAAAGCGCCTGATGCGCCTGCGCTACCACACTGGGTGTAACTTCCCCCACGGGGATAACGCCCTGCCAGTTTTTCTGCGCTTCATAAAAACAGCTGCGCGCCAGGCGGTTAAACACATTGGTAAGCAGTGCCCCTTCTTTGAGGGCGGGGTCGGCATAGCGGGTGTCTTCTCGCTTGGCAGGGTCTGGGTCAAACGGCTTGGGGCTAAATCCAACCGACTTTTGGTCAAGGCCTAACGCCAGCCAATGGGCGCGAAGCTGCTCGGGCGTGTAGTAGTCCAGCAATTCATCGGCACTGGGCGGCTTTACCGCACCCGATGACGACGCTTTCGTTTTCCCAAACAGCACGTGGTGGTTTGCAATCAAACGCGTTTGGCGAACCGCTTCGCCTTCGCCTTCAAAATTACCCGGCTGCAGCGCCTGGAAAAGCGCCGGCTGCACCACACCGTAGAAGTACAAATTGTCTTGCCCAATGAACTGGTACACTTGCGCCTGGTCAGAACACCAAAAATCGCGCCAGCTTTCATGGGGAAGCCCCAGTTCATCGTTGCACGCCTGGGTAAACGAGATAGGAGCCCACAAGCTTTCAGGCCAGCACCACACGGTAAGGCCATCCACGCCTTCAAACGTGGGAGCCTTCACGCCCCACTCAATGTTTCCCGTCATGCGAAATGGCACCAGCGCCTTACCCATGCGAAAGCGAATGCCGGCAGCGCTTAACACACTGCGGGCAGCATCGCGGTCTTCAATGCAAGAAAATTCCAGCTCAAAGCTCTGTTTTCCCTTTTCCGCCGGGCGGTATTCATGCGCGGGCAGCGTATTGGCAATTTCCTGGTACTGTTCATACAGCTCATTTTTAATATAGGTCACCGGCGCGCCCAAAAACTCACGAATGGTTTGCGGCACAATAGCGCGCAGGTCAGGGTCTTGTTCAAGCGAATCGGTGTAATCGCGCAAGTATTGCGTGAAAGCGGGCAGGTCAAAGTACCAGTTTTCCACCGGACGCATCTCGGGCGTGGTACCCGAAAGCGTTGAAACCGGCTTCAGCAAATCTTGCGGGTCATACTGGTGCCCTAAGTCGCACTCGTCGGCATAACCTTTTTCCGACTTGCAGCCCTGAACCGGGCAAAATCCCACAACCTGGCGCCCGTTTAAAAACGTTTGCGCCTGCGTATCGTAGAATTGCAACGTGGAAGTGCGCTTTAACCAGCCGTTTTTGTAAAGCTGGGTTAAAAACTCATTGCTTACCCGCTGATGCACTTCGCCCGCATGATCCAAGCTAGAGCCC
>CAVDDP010000213.1:0-3544 GCA_963607695.1 Hallerella sp. | reverse complement strand
GCGCTCATGAACTGGGAACATATGGCGCATCGTTGGTTGTATCGTACCTTAACGGCGCAGGTGGTGCAGGTGGTGTCGGTGGTGTTGGTAGTGCTTGCGACGATAGTGATGCTTGTGACGCGGGCCTGGATAGTGGCACAGGCGCTGTTTGCGAAAACAAAGCATTTAGCCCTACTAAAAGGGTGCCTTTGCGACCGCATCCGGCAAAGGCGTGCAGCCAAGAAACATGCAGCCAAGACGTGCACAACAAAGACGCATGCAGCCAGGGAAACGATAATATTGTGTGCACCTGCGAAGGTGTGTATGAAGAAGAAATTGTTCACGCAATAGCAATGGGGGCGCGAACGATAGATGGCGTTAAGCAAAGAACGGGTGCGCATATGGGCAATTGTCAAGGTTCTGGTTGCGAAATAAAAATTGCACGTATCCTTGCGCGTGAACTGCATATTCCGCTGCATGAAGTGCGCAAAAACGGGGAAGGTTCGTATCTTTTTAGTTCTGGCGCAGGGGATTTCTCCTGCGAGCACTCGCACAATTCTCTGTGCACGAAAGAGGCGAAGTAAACCATGCGCATTTGGTTAAACAATCAATATAACTGCTCTAACATTGTTGATGTGTGCGTGGTTGGCGCGGGTGCAGCAGGCATGGCAGCAGCGCGAGCTGCTGCAAAAGAGGGTGCGCGCGTTTTGCTGGTGGAACGCGAAGCCTGCCCAGGTGGTATTTTGCCGCAGTGCGTACATGATGGCTTTGGCGTTTTTTCTGTTGGTAAGTCTCTTACGGGCCCTGCGTATGCGCAAACGTTGTGGGAAAAGTTAGACAAATGCGATATAGACATGTTGCTTTCTTGCGATGTTTGCTCGCTTTCGTACGCTTCGCCTTCTGAAATTAACAGCAGTGAGTGTTGCGCACAAGTGGTGCGCGTGGCGTTACGAGGTGCAGCAGTAGGAGGTGAAGGGCACGTTTACGCACGTCAGCTTGTACTTGCAACGGGGTGTTACGAAAAGCCGGCATCTTCTCTTGGAATTGTGGGAACGCGGCCGGCAGGGGTAATGACCGCAGGCGCAGCGCAGCGCCTTATGAACGTTGACGGAATGTTGCCTGGTAAAAATGTGGTAATACTGGGAACAGGGGATATTGCTGCCATAGTAGCGCGCAGGCTTAAACTTGAAGGCGCAAACGTGGTTGCAATGATTGGCGCGCAAATCACCTGCCTTCATAGAAATTATGTGCAGTGTATACGTGAATTTGACATTCCGCTTCGCGTGCCTTGGACAGTGCTTTCTGTTGAGGGGAGTGCTCGGGTGCAAGCGGTAACCATTGCTCCTCTTGATGAGCAGGGAAAACCAGATATTTCACGAAAAGAAGAAATTGCGTGCGACACCTTGCTTTTGGCTGCTGGATTAAAGCCTCGTACGGAAGTGCTAGACGCCTTGCTTTGTTGCGACAAGCAAGCGCAAAACGCATTAGAAACACCACTTATCCAGCTGGCAGGAAACGCCCGTACCATTCATGCTTTGGTTGATGCTGCTGTGGTAGAAGGCGCTCAAACGGGGATAACGGCAGCAAAAAGAGCATTAGATGCTCGCGGTGACAGCAGGCCTGCGCAAACAAAAAAGAGTGTTTTTCTTCCGCATGTTTCTGAGGAAAATCTTGCGCGAGGAGCAAGCGTTTGCCCCACAGATTCTAGCAAACACTATACGTGTAGCATGTGTCCTAAAAGTTGTACAGGAACTTACCATGAAAACGAAGACGGAAGTTTTACGTGTGCTGGGTTTGAATGCGAAAAGGGAAAAGCTCAAGCGCAAGAGTTGGCTGGTACAGCCCATGAACTTTTTGCATTCACTGGTACTGTTCTACTAGAAAATGAGGGTGGCCTTTATCAGCTTCCCGTGCATAGTTCTGCGGTGCTTTCTCAAAAGCAAATAATGCTGGTGGCACAAGAAGCTAAAAAGCTTTGCGTGCAAGGAAGTTATGCATGTGGGCAAACTGTTGTTAGCAACATTGCCGGTTTGAATTGTGCTTTAGAAGCATCATGCGACAGTTCGCTTCTGGAACGAATGGGGATGAATGGGGGTTGTTAATAATGCGCACCTGTGCACGTTTTGTTTGCCCCTCGTTACTTTCGTCAATGAGTATTCTTTGAACCAACGAATAACCTGCTGACTATTCATTATCCTTGTGCAAGAATATCATTACTGAAATGTATGTTTCTGCGGTGGGCAAGGGAGTTAGCAATGTCGAAGCAAGAGAATCGAACTTTGGCAGAAAGCAAAGAAGAGAGCGTTGAAGCGCCGGCGTTAAACCCTGTAAAGCGTGGGGCGCGCCGGGGTTTAGTGTCGTTATCCCAGGCACACCCCGAGCTTGAGGCTGAATGGGACTACGAAAAAAACGGCGATTTGCTGCCTACGGAAGTTTCATCGGGGTCCAGCAAAAAGGTGTGGTGGCTTTGCGCGAAGTGCGGGCATAGCTGGGAAGCCTACATTAACAACCGCGCCAACAAGGGCTCGGGATGTCCCGTGTGCGCAGGGCGCGTTCCTAAGCAGGGTGTAAACGACGTTGCCACTTTGTACCCAGAGCTTATGCTTGACTGGGACTATGAAGCAAATGAAAACCTTGACCCCACCACCCTTATGCGAACCAATTCTTCGCGCGTTTATTGGAAATGCCATGTGTGCGGAAACCAATGGGTATCAAGCCTGGTCACACGAACGCTTCACGATACAGGATGCCCCGTGTGCCGGGACCGCGAACGTGCCGAAAAAGGCAACTTGCTTGCTATTCGCTACCCCGATGTAGCGTCGGAATGGAATTTTGCGCGCAACGTGGGAATAGATATTATGACGGTTGCGCAGTACTCCGACATGAGTGTGTGGTGGCGCTGCCGTGAATGCGGCCATGAATTTCAAGCGCGGGTTCGCAACCGCACCAATGGGCATACGGGTTGCCCAAAATGCGCTTCGCAGAAAAATGTACGACAATCGGTAAAAAGCTTTTCTGAGCAGGGGTTTCCGCTGCGTATTGGTGTTACCTATGACAAAGAAACGCAAGATGTTTTCAGCGGCCTGGGGCGCTGCGGTTTAATTCATGTATATGAGCTTGAACAAGATTGGGACAGAACGCGCATGGGGCTTGCCGGCGAAGGTGGAAGTTCTGCCGCGGGCTCTGCTTCTGCGCATGTGCCTTCTGCTTCCGGTGCTGCTGCCGCCTCGGCGGCTTCCCCTGCTACCGCAGTTCAAACACCACAAGTGCCCCGTATAAAGCTGGTTGAACAAATTGATACCACCGGTATGAAGCGCGAAGGAATTATGCGCACGCTGGAAATTAAGCGCATCACGCATTTTATTACGGGGGAACTTGGCGGAAACGCCATGCTTTCACTTGCATCCACCGCAACGCTGTGCTTCTACAACGTTTCAGGAAATGCCGAGCGGCGCATAAAAGATTTGCTGGTGGGCAAGCTGCAGGGGAAGTTTTTGGAGCGCGCGAAAGTGCGCAAGGTGTAAGGCGGCTTGCGTCCGCTTTGCCTGCACAAAAGAGAATGAAG
>CAVDDP010000212.1:0-3560 GCA_963607695.1 Hallerella sp. | reverse complement strand
CACACGCTTTGGTGCACGCAGCGGTGCAAATAAGAGAAGAAGTCTATTTTGAACTCGTGATAAGGGGAAGGGCACGGAACAAAATGGCGCATCAAAAAAGTGAGCAACAAAAACCGGAACAGCAAAAACTCGAACACCAAGAAACTGGTTCAAAGAAAAGCTTCTGGGAGCAACTTAACTATAAAGCCTTTATTCCGGGCGCCGCTTGTCTTGTAGCAATTATTGTTGCAGGTGTAGCGGCGCCTGATTCTTTCGGAGCCGCACTTACGGCTATACATGGCTTTCTTATGGACCATTTTAAGTGGGTCTATATTTTAGTGGTTGTTGTTATTGTGGCGCTCTTCTTGTTCATCTTGTTCTCTAAATACGGAAACATTCGCCTGGGGGGTAAAAACGCCAAGCCCTCCATCTCTAAGTTCTCGTGGTTTTGCCTTAGCATGACCAGCACCATTGCCGTGGGCATTTGTTTTTATGGCGTGGCAGGGCCGGTGAATATGTTCATGAATCCGCCCGAGTTTTTAGGTGTGGAAGCAGGCACGCAAGAAGCCATTATTCCCGTATTGGAGTATTGCTATTTGCACTATAGTTTGCCGCCGTACTTCATTATTCTCACGCTGGCGCTGGCAATTTCGCTTATGTATTACAACGGCCGCCGTAGCTTACGCGCAAGCGATACGCTTTTTCCTCTTTTGGGAAAACGCTCAGAAGGAATTATTGGCACGCTTGCAAACACGCTTCAGGTAATTTGCCTGCTGGTGTGTGGAACCAACATGGGGCTTGCTGTAATTCAGTTGGGCTCGGGGGTAAGCACGGTATCGGGTGCGGGAAATGCAACCGATTACTATATTCCCATTATTATCTTCTATACCGTTTTAACATGCATTCTTGCTACCTCGGGTGTGCATAAACTTATGGGCAAGGTAAGCAACATCAACGCGGTGGGATATTTCTTTATTTTGCTGTTTATTGCGATTGTGGGGCCTGCGGGGCTTAATCGCCTGCTTGGATTGCTGTTTACGTCGGTGGGGCAATTCGTGCAAGATTTTATTCCTATGACAACTTTTGCCGACCCCATCTATGAAACGGGCTGGCAAGATTACATGACCATCTATTACTATGCATGGAACATAGCCCCTGCCATGATTCATGCCCTTTTCTATGTTTCGCTGGCCTATGGGCGCACGCTGCGCGAGTTCGTTGTGTACAACTGCTTGTTGCCTGCCGGGGTCAATTGTATTTGGTACACCGTTTTTGGCGGAACCGCCATGCTGTCTATTCTCAACGGCAGCGATTTATACCAGGTTATTCAGCAATTTGGCGATGGTATTTCCACCTTTGCGTTTCTTGACATGTTCCCTGCGGGTGACTTCCTTAAGTGGTTCTTTATTGTTCTGGCTGTTCTTACGTTTCTTACGTTTTCCGATGGCGTTGCGTTTTCGTTCCCTATGCTTCTTATGAAAAAGACCGAGCTTGACGTGTCAAAAACGCATACTCCCAAAATTCTTAACATTGTAGTGGCGGTGTTCATGGGCGTACTTACCACCATTCTTTTATACGTGGGCGGGTACGACGCCCTGTGCGAATGCATGGTTGTGGTGGCCTTTCCCGTGGCAATTTTGTTGTTGTTTGTGTGCTTCTCTGTTTTCAAGTTTATCTTTCATCGAGAAACATACGACATGACTTATCGGGAAGAGCAAGCCCTTGATCAGGAAAAAGCTACAGGTGGGGAAGCCGTTGCAAAGGATACGCTGACCGAAAACCCGTAGCGCGTGTGGGGTAGGGTGCGTTCTAGCAAGCGGCGCACTACTGTTCGCGGGGCGTTTATGCCTTGCGAAGCTGCTCAAGTATTCCCGACTCTTCCCAAAACCGCCAAATAGCCGGCGCTGAATTTTCAATGCGCTCATCAACTACCGCATCAAGCGCGGCATTAAGTGCAAGGCGAAATTCAGGGCCGGCCGCATAGCCTGCGGCTATCAAGTCGTTGCCGCTAACGCATAGGTCGCGCAAAGAAAAAGCCTGCTCTTGCGCCATAACTTCCTGCAAAATGCGCTCCAAATTATCCACCATAGCAAGGCGCGGCGCGCAGCAGGGGGCTTGCGAGAGCGTATCGGCGCGCTTCATGGCGCACAAATGAGAAAACAAATCGCTGCGCCCTTCAAGTTTTTGAATCATGCGCTTTACCGCACGGGGCGTTTCTTGCACCACGTCATCGTGGCGCGCAATCAGCAACAGCAGGTCATGGGTAAAGGCGCGCGGCATTTTAAGGCGCTTTGCAACAGCGCGCGCATACGTGGCACTTACTTTGGCATGCCCCGGAAAATGCCCCCGGCCTGTCTCATCCGGCGCCCACGCTGCCGGTTTGCCCGCATCGTGAAGAAATGCCACCCATCGGTCAAGCGGTGTGTTGTTAATGGCGGCAACACAATGAGCAATATGATCATACACGGTATAAATGTGATACGGCGTTTTCTGGTCAAAGTTCCAGGTAGCTTGCAATTCGGGAATAAGCAAAAACATCACGTCGTGATATTCCCCTAACAGATCATACGGCGCCTTACCGCAAAGAAAAAGCGTGAGCTCTTTAAAGATGCGTTCCTGCGATATATGGGAAAGGTCTGCCGCGCACTCATGAATCGCCAGCGCGGTTTGTTTTTCTATGGCAAATTCCAGTTGCGACGCAAAGCGAAGCGCCCGCAAAAGGCGAAGGGCGTCTTCCTTAAAGCGCGTTTGCGCGCATCCAACGCATCGAATGCGTTTTTGCGCAAGGTCAAGGTTCCCCTGATAGGGGTCAATAATTCCAGTGCGTGGGTTAAACGCCATAGCATTAATAGTAAAGTCGCGCCGGGCAAGGTCTTGCTCAATGGTTTGCACAAAGTGAACCTGCGCGGGGTGGCGATGGTCGCAGTATTCGCCATCGGCTCTAAATTTGGTAATTTCCAAAGGGAAGCCGTTGATAATTACTGTTGCCGTTCCGTGCTTTTCCCCGGTAGGGAAAGCTTCGTAGCTACTTTCGCGAAAAAGCGAAAGCATGTCAAGATAAGGGGCATTCGTTGCAAGGTCGGCATCGTGAATAGGGTTACCCAGAAGGGCATCGCGTACAAAACCGCCAACAAGATAAGCCTGATACCCTGCATTTTCAAGCGTTTCAATAGCGGTAAGCGCCGCTTGAAAAAGAGGCTGGCTCATTGCAGGAATCTGATTTATGGCAAGGTTTTGCTGCATAGTTTGTTCGCTTACGTGGTAGTAGTTTGTAGGGTGGTGCAATAAAAAGTGCTTTAAGAGCGCTTTTTAGGGTGCTTTGTATTATAAAGCACACGCTAAAGTAAACGGGTAAAAGCTAAAACAGCATGTGGAAATCAGAATTAGGGGGAGAAGCGTTAGGGGGTGCCGCGCAAGCCAGACAAACGGAAGGTAGAAAATTTAAATCTTTTTACAAAAAAATGCTTGACTTCATTTTGGCGGGCGCGTAGTATAACAAAGCTGCTTCGCGGGAGACCTGCGAGTAGCAAACAAGGGTCAGGCACCCTTTGCACCTTGAAAACCGGATACTGTGACGATAT
>CAVDDP010000211.1:0-3572 GCA_963607695.1 Hallerella sp. | reverse complement strand
GAACTATGAGTGCAGATGAAAACTATCGAATCATTCGCCAGGAAGTTGATGAAGTGTGTAAACAGGCAGGCAGAAACCCCCAGGATGTTTTGCTTATTGGTGTTTCAAAAACAGTAGGGGTACCTCAAGTTTCTTTGGCAATTACGGCGGGCGCGCATGATTTTGGTGAAAACCGCCCGGAGTGCCTGCGTGAAAAAGCAACGGCGCTTCCTCACGAAAATTGGCACTTTATTGGCAACGTGCAATCGCGTGCTATTCCTCATATTGTTGAACATGCCTGCTTAATTCATTCGGTGTATCAGGGGCATCATATTAAGGCTATTGAAAAGGCAGCGCAAAAGCTGGATAAAGTGCAAGACATTTTGATTGAGGTTAATGTTTCAGGCGAAGAATCAAAGGGTGGCTGTGTGCCCGATGATGCGCTTGAGCTGGTACAGGTGGCGCTTGCGTGCCCGCATGTGCGCCCGCGCGGGCTTATGACCATGGCTCCTCAGGGCAACAAGCAAGTTGCTTTTGAAACATTTTCTGGTTTAGCGGCTCTTTCTGAGCAAATTCGCCAGGAAATAGGGGAAAATGATGCCCAGGCATTTTGCGAGCTCTCTATGGGAATGAGCGAGGATTGGCGGCAGGCTATTGCGGCTGGCTCTACCATGGTTCGCATTGGACGTGCTATTTTTAGTGATACGTTTACAGAGTAAGTAGCCTGCGTAAAAGAGCGGCGGCGGTTAACATTTAAACAGAGGCGTTAGGCGCCCGGGTTATAAAGGTGGCATATATGGAACTTCCAAAAATCAGCTTGTCAGAAGGCAGTGTGCTGGGCGGCATTAAGTCAAAGTTGGGCATTGGCGCAAAAAACAATGACGACTACAACGAAGATGATAGCGATTACAACCAATACGAAACATATAACGACGATGATGCCAATTTTGACGAAACTTTTGGATATGCCGACGATTATGATTCGTACGATAACCAGTCGTATTATCAAGAGGAAGCATCCGATACCCGCATCGGTAACCCTTTTGCCTCTTCCGGTGGGGTAACACGCCCGCGTCTGGTTTCTTTGGAAGAAGTGCGCGCAAACACTCAGCTTGACACCAGCCCGCGTTCAAGTGAGGATGATCGTTCTTCGTATGCTTCCGACACTTCTTCTAATGTGGTTCCTGCTTATGATTTTGAATCTTCTGCCCAAGAGCTGCGCTCTCAGGGGCTAAACTCTTTGTTTAATCCCACTACAAGCGATTCTTCTTCGCCTTCGTTTGGCACTTTTGCCCAGCAGCCCGAGGCGAATAACGCCACATCGCAAGGCGCTTCTACAGAGAAGCCCGCAACGGATAGGCCAGCGGTTGTTTCTCCCTTAAGCGTGCAACCTACACTTCGACCTGCGGGAACATCGTATGAGGCTTATGCGAACCCAGCGGCGCGCACGCCTTCAGGCTATGCTCGTACGCTCGATGTAACACGCCCCAAAGCATATGGCGATGTAGAAGGAATTGCAAGAACGGTTCGCAATGGAAATATTGCCATTCTCTGCCTAGCGTCTACGCCAGGCGATTTATCAAAGCGTTTGCTGGATTTTTCCTTTGGCGTTGCTAGTGCTCTTTCCGCCCATGTTGAATGCATTGGAAATAAAGTGTTTGCGCTTTATTTAGGCGATGCGCTTTCCAACAACGAAATGCAAATTCTTAAAGAGCAAGGTGTTTTATAAAAGCTTAAAAGAATGCGATTATTTGAAGAGAATGCGTATAAATGGCGCTTTGCTTCTCTAAAATGGTTTAATGTTACGGTAGTTCAAGTTAGGAGTGCCTTTTGATTAGCATGTTAGTACGGCTTGTGTATACTGCCGTGAATATTTACACGTGGATTATTCTTGCGTATTGCATTATGACGTGGTTCCCCGTTTCATCGGGTATCATTGCAGATATTCGCACGGCGCTTGCCAAGATTGTTGATCCGTTTTTGGGCATTTTCCGTAAATTCATTCCCCCTATTGGTGGAATGATTGATATTAGCCCTATCGTGGCGTTACTTGTATTACAATTTGGCGTGAACGTTATCGTTAGATTGATATTATTTATATTGTAGTTTTTGGTAAGGGCTTTTGTATGTAATGGCTTGCCGGTAACCTTGAAAGGACAAAAAAGATGGCAATTACTTCTTCCGATATTCAAAACCAGGGCTTTACTATTAACAAGAACGGCTACACTGTAGAAGAGGTCGACGATTTTCTGGAATACGTTTCCGATGAAATTGATACGCTGAACGGCCGCGTTGTGGAACTTGAAAACCAGCTGGCAGAGGCGGAAACAGAAGATGATTTTGCTGGCTTTGATAAATCGGCACAGATAGAACCTGAAGTTCAAGAAGTTAAACCTGCTGTTGACGAAGCTGTTTTAGCAGAAAAAGATGCCCAAATTGCCGCTTTACAAGCTCAGCTTACCGATGCAAAAGCCGATGGAACCGCCATTGCCCAGGTGTTAATTGTTGCCCAGCGCAATGCCGATGACATTGTTGCCAACGCGCAAGCACAAGCCGCTCAAATTATTGCCAACGCACAAGATGCAGCAGCTCAAATTATCGATGACGCCAACGAAAAGCGTGAGCAAGTTGAGCAAACCATTGATGAGCTTGAAGAAGATTGCGCCGAGGTTCGCTTGAACTATCAGGATATGCTTAAGAGCTTTATTGCCGATGCCACCACCAAGCTTTCTTCCTTAAGCACTGGCGATCATGCCATTTCAAGCGCCCATGCACGCCTGGCGGATGCTTCGCGTAGCGCATCTTCTGTTGCTGCTAAAGCTACCAGCACGCAAGCAGCAAGCTCCGCGGTTTCAACGCCCGCCACGGTACAGCCGGTTTCCCGTAAAGAGGAAGAAGAGTTTGTGCCGGTATTTACCGTTACGGCAAGCCAACCTGTTGTTGCGGCAGCAACGCCCAGCCCTTCTGTGGTAGAGAAAGACTTCTCGGGCTTTGGCGATACCGATGACGATTTTGGTTTTGACGACATTGACTAACCGTTTGCCCTTCACGCTGTTCTGTTTTGTAGATCACGATGAGCAGGTAAGTTAACAAACCGAATCATGGCATCTACCCAAACAATTATTACTGTTCGCGTCACGCCCCGCTCGGGGCGCGACGTTGTTATGGGCAGAAAAGTGTTTGAAGATGGGGTAGAAGCTATTTGCGTTCGTGTAACCGCCCCACCCGATGGGGGAAAGGCCAACAAGGCGGTGTGTAAAACGCTGGCCTCTTCGCTTGGCATCCCTAAATCGGCGCTTGAACTGGTGTCGGGGCACACGGCGCGCCGTAAGCAACTTGCTATAAGTGAAGACGTGCTAAATGCGCAGGCAATTCAAAACTGGATTGAAAGCCTGCCTAACCTCTAGGCCTTCAAAGTACTATAATGCACTGTTTGAATTTATAAGTAAGCCCAAAGTTTTTTTTGCCCAAGTTATAAGGAGAAATCCCTCATGACACAATCAAAGCTGCATTTCACGGTGCTTTTTAAGTACTTCGCCACCTTTATATTGTGCTGCGTGTTGGTACTTGCCTCGCTGTTTGGTGCGCTCGCT
>CAVDDP010000210.1:0-3575 GCA_963607695.1 Hallerella sp. | reverse complement strand
CACGAAAATCGAGCTCAGCACCGTGAGCGAATACCCTTCGCCACCTTGCCCTAGCAAAAAGAAAAACCGAAAGAAATAGATGCAGAGACTATTAAATATTGGGGCGTTTGTTTGTGCCACATTGTGCCTTGCTGTTACGTTTTTGGCGGCAGGCTTCTTTGCGTGTGCGGGAACGAGTGTACCCACGCAGCTTTTGGCGCAAGCATTTGTGACCAGCGGTGCTTCACCTTATACCCATGATGAGCTGGTAAAAAGCGCTGTTGCTATTTACGATTACTCATTTGGGAATCATGATATTAATGCTTTGAATGAATGCATGGATGAAATCTACGCCGCCGCGCAGCAAGACGGCCGGGCGCCGCGCAACTCAACTGGCGCGCAAGTCAATACCGCGGCGCAAAGTAAGGGTAACTCACAGAATTTGGGAGAAGTTCAAGAGGAAGAAACTGACACACGCGACAACCAAGCGCCGCGCAACTCAACTGGCGCGCAAGTCAATACCGCGGCGCAAAAAGCAAAGCTTAATTTAACAGGTACAATTCAAGACACAGATAATGCAGAAGCCAAAGATACAAGGAATAGTTCTGCAGATTTGAAAAATATAAATGATATACAGGCTACGACTGCCGCAACGAACAGCCAAAACATGCAAGAAACCGTAGGTGAAGAATACCGGCTGGACAGCGCTGCCATTTCTCACCTGGACGATTGCTACGCGTTGATGCAAGCTGTGCGCATACCGCTCATCGTAGTTGCCGCTCTTGCCGTTGCGGCACTTGCACACGTGGACGTACGCTGCGGGCGCCGCCACGTGGGGCGCGCGCTTCTGTGTGCAGGAGCGCTCACACTGGCACTCTTTCTTGCTGCTGGTGCTGCGGCGCTCATAGACTTCAACACCTTCTTCTCCTTTTTCCATGGGCTGTCCTTCCCTCAAGGAAACTGGACCTTTTGGTACCGAAGTTTGCTTATTTGCAGCCTTCCTGAAGGTTTTTGGATGGGAATGGGCATAATTTGGCTGGCAACTACGACACTAATCTCTATACTGTCGTGTGGCGTTGGCGCGGCGCTGGTGCGCAAGAAACCGCGCAGGCGCACAAAAGAGGCTTAGACAAGTTATGCTGCAGGTAAAAACCTTTAAAAAGTGACCGCACGCAGTTCGCAGGGGTTCTTTTAAAAGGAAAATTACAAAGAAGTTTGCAGAGCCAAGGTTAAATGCGGCATAAGAAAACTGAGTTTAGCTTAGGTTTAAATGCTTAAAAATATGTTGAAACTTTGCGAGAGTAAGAAAGAGCAAAGAGAGAACAAGAAAGCAATAGAAAAGCAAATAAGCAATTGCTTTATAGAATAGGAAGTAAAAAATGGAAAACACAGAAAACGAAGTGCACACGCACTCTGACGCATGCGGCGCAAGCGATGCAAGCGGCGCGTGCGGCGCAAGCGATGCAAGCAACGCAAGCGATGCAAGCAGCACAAGCGGCGCAAGCAACGCAAGCACAAACGAAACCGCAGGTGAAGTGCGCGTTCGCTTTGCACCTTCTCCCACAGGGCGCCTGCACATTGGCGGCGCACGCACCGCTATCTACAACTGGGCTTTTGCGCGTGCGAACGGCGGCAAGTTCATCCTTCGCATTGAAGATACCGACCCCGAGCGCTCCACAGAAGAAAACACGCAGGTCATCTTGCGCGCCATGCGCTGGCTTGGCCTTGATTGGGACGAAGGCCCCGAGGTTGGCGGCGCCTATGGCCCCTACACGCAAATGCAGCGCATGGACACCTACAAGCAAGCGCTTGAGCAGCTCAAAGCCGCCGGTGCCGCGTACCCCTGCTTCTGCACAAAAGAGCAGCTTGAAGCAAAACGCGCCGCTGCCAAAGAAGAGCAAGGCGGCTACGACGGCTACGACGGCACGTGCCGCAACCTTGACCCCGCCGAAGCCGCAGCACGCATTGCTGCAGGTGAGAAACATGTGTGGCGCCTTCGCGTGCCTGAAAATCACGGGCCCATTGAATTTGACGATGCGGCGTTTGGCCACACCAGCTTCCCCGGCAATTTTGTGGATGACCTGATTTTAGTGCGCACCGACGGCTCGCCCACGTACAACTTTGCCTGCGTGGTGGACGATTCCAACATGAAAATTACGCACGTGGTGCGCGGCGCCGACCACCTGAATAACACGCCCAAGCAAATTCTTATCTACGAGGCGCTGGGCAAGCCCGTGCCCAAGTTTGCGCACCTGTCTATGATTCTGGGCGCCGACGGCCAAAAGCTTTCCAAGCGCCACGGTGCCACCAGCGTAGAGGAGTACCGGGACCGCGGCTACCTGGCCGACACCATGGTGAATTTCCTGGCGCTTTTGGGCTGGTCGCTTGACGGCGAGACAACCATTATCCCCCGCGATGTGCTGTGCGAAAAGTTCAGCCTTGACCGCATTACCAAGAAAAATGCCGTGTTCGACGAAACAAAGCTGGATTGGATGAACGGCGAGTACATTAAGAACATGGGCGCCGCCGCCTGGGTTGATGCAACCGCGCCCTTCATTGTTCAGGCCGGCCTGGCAAGCGCTGCCGAAATTGAGCAAAATCATGCGTGGTACGAGAAGCTGTATCCGCTTTTGGCCGAGCGTTTGAAGCGGTTGAGCGAGACGCCCGAAAAAATTGCCTTCATGTTTGATGGCCCGCGCGTTACGTTGGATGAAAAATCGGTTGAGAAAAATTTGCTTAAGGAAGGCTGCCGCGCCCAGGAAGTTCTGCAGGAAGTTCGCGCCATTTTGGCTGATGAGAGCATTCCCTGGGAGTGCGACCCGCTGCAAAGCCGCGTGGCAGAGCTTGCGGGCAAGCTGGACTTAAAGAATAAGTTCATTTTCCAGCCTATTCGCGTGGCTGTTACCGGGTCGCAAGTTTCTCCCCCACTTTTTGAGTGCATTGAGCTTATGAAACGCAGCGATGTAGTGGCACGCATAGACTACGTTTTAGAATCGGTGTTCTAAGTGGAAAAAACTATTACGGCAGAGCCGTCATTGGAGGAAGTTCGCGAACACTTCAAAAACGACCAATTTGCTACACGCGCAGCAGGGTGCTACATAATTGAGGCGCGCCCCGGGTATGCAAAAGCCGCATTTGACATAAGCGACATTCATAAAAATGCAATGGGAAATGTTATGGGAGGGGCTAGCTTCTCGCTTGCCGATTTCACCGTTGCTGTTGCAAGTAATCTTGACAGAGCAGAGGTGTCAAGCGCTGCAAGCATACAATACATTGGGCTTTGCAAAGGCAAGCAGCTCATAGCAACCGCCGTTGCAGATAAACGTGGTCACACACTTGCCTACTACACCGTAACAATAGAAGATGAACTTGGAAATTTAATTGCAAAAGCAACGTTTACCAGCATGTGCATAGGGTAGCAGCTTACCCCTAGTGCTTCACCTAAAACAACTACTTATTCCGCGTAAGTCCAGTGCGTGATTTACGCGGAATTTTTTTAAGCGCCTAGCCCGCATGGTAGCAATCTGCTCCCGGTAATTCAGCTTTTCTACTGAACAGCGGAATTACTAAACGCTGCGAAGCGTCTAGGGTGTACA
>CAVDDP010000209.1:0-3589 GCA_963607695.1 Hallerella sp. | reverse complement strand
TTTGTAATCTATGAGTGCAATCATAATCGCTTAGCCCTTCGCCACCATCATAATCGCTTAGCCCTTCGCCATCGTTCCCATTACCGTGCCCTTTGCCACGGTCGTGCCCGCAATCACCACCGCGCACTTTGCCGCGCAAGCGCCCATTACAGCGCACCTTTTGTCGAGGGAAGCACATCGGAAATGCGCGGGTCAATGGCCACCGCCGCACTAAGCGCGCGCGTGACCGCCTTAAAACTTGCCTCCAGAATATGGTGCGAGTTCACGCCTGCCAGCTGGCGCACATGAAGCGTTATGCCTGCATTCGCCGCCAGCGCAATGAAAAACTCACGCCCCAACTCGGTGTCAAAATTGCCCACCTGCTCCGCCGGAATGCGCAGGTCATCGTAGCACGCCCCGCGCCCCGAAATATCAACGGCCGCAAGCACCAGCGTTTCGTCCATAGGAAGCGCAATGCTTGCGTAACGCGTAATGCCGCGCTTGTCACCCAGCGCCTGCGCAATGGCACACCCCAGCACAATGCCGCAGTCTTCCACCGTGTGATGAGCGTCTACCTCAATGTCGCCTTTACAGCGAACCACCAGGTCAAACAGCCCATGCCGGCCAAATGCGTCTAACATGTGGTCAAAAAACGGCACGCCCGTGTCAACGCTGGTTTGCCCCGTGCCATCCAGGTTCAACTCAACATGAATGTCGGTCTCTTTTGTTTTTCGATCTATTTGTGCTGTACGCATTTCGTATTCTCCTTGTTGTTTTTCAAAATGGTGGGGAAGCTATTGAGGCCGCAGCTCGCAGCACCTGTTGGCCACGGCGGCACCTGCAGCTTCTCGCACGCGCCGCTCACAAGCATCACTCGCGCAGCGCCACTGCAAGCATCACTCGCGCAGCGCCACTGCAAGCGCATCTAAAAACTGCTCGTTTTCTTCGGGCGTACCTGCCGTTACGCGTAAGCAATCTTCAATTCCTGCACAGCGTGAAAAATCGCGCACCAAAACACCCTGGTCATAAAGCTGTTGCCACACCTTCCCTGCTTGCGGCACTTTGAACAGCACAAAGTTCGCATCGGTAGGATACACCGCTTGCACGCCGGGTACTTCCCCTAATTTAAACGCCAGATCACGCGCCGCCTGCGCAAGTGTGCGCGCGTTTTGCAAAAACTCACCGCGATGCGCATACACCACTTTCGCTATTGCCTGCGACACAGCATCTACCGAATAGGGCTGGCGGAACTTTATGAACTCACGAATTACCTGCTCAGAGCCCAGAAAATAACCAATGCGAATACCCGCGAGCGAAAACGCCTTAGAAAACGTGTGAAGGATAAGCAGATTTTCATGAGCACCGAGCAAATCCAAGCAAGTTGCTTGTGGGCAAAATTCGCCATACGCTTCATCTACCAGCACTAACGCGTTAGTTGCGTTCAGAAGCCGCTCAATGAAATCATGGCTTGCAACGCTTCCCGTGGGATTATTAGGGCTGGTAATTACCACATACGAGATATCGCCCTGCGCCACACGCGCAAGCACCGCTTCTTCGTTAAGGGAAAGGTTAGCGTTACGCGGAATTTCCACCACTTCCGTATTGTTCAGGCGCGCGTTCAGCTCATACACGGAAAACGTGGGCGTGATGTTAATCATTTTGCGCCCGGCGCACCCATACGCCAGCGCCACGTTGAACAGCAGCTCATCGCCGCCGTTTCCCACCAGCACCTGGTTGCGCGTAAGGCCGTTTTCCTGGGCAATCATGTCACGCAGCTCGTTAGCCAACGGGTCGGGGTAGCGGTTGAAAGGCACCGCCGAAACAGCAGCAGCAATCTCTTCGCGCAAAGCCGCCGGAATGTCATAGGGGCTTTCGTTAGCAGAAAGCAGCGCCTTCGCTGGCAAATATTTGGGGTCGTAGGGCTCCAAGCCACAAAGCTGTGGAACCGATGCAACAACTTCTTTCATGTATGTTCCTATCTGGTGTTTTTCCGTGGTGCGGGTATGCCCCCCAGCAAACGCAGCACGCCCGCGCCCGCGCACCTGCGACATCCAATCACGCCGAAGCACACCGCAAACGCGTTACGCCCGCGAGTGGCGTGCGGCGCGCACGCCTTCCCCTTACTGCAACTTATCGCGGCGCAGTTCAACGCTATGAGCATGCGCCCAAAGCCCCTCGTGGTGCGCAATGGTAATAACCGCATCGGCATCGCTTGCCAGCGCCTGCGCCGAATAGCAAATAACGCTTGACTTCTTCACAAAATCGTCCACGGAAAGCGGGCTTGAGAAGCGCGCTGTGCCACCCGTGGGAAGCGTGTGATTAGGGCCTGCAACGTAGTCGCCCACGGCTTCCGCCGTCCACTCGCCCACAAAAATGGCGCCCGCGTTGCGGATAGCGCCCAGCTTGTTAATGGCGCCCTCAAAGTGCAGCTCCAGGTGCTCGGGGGCAATCACGTTTACGGCTTCAAGCGCAACATCCATGTTGGGGCACACCACCACGGTGCCGTAATCGTTAAGCGATGCCGTGGTAATTTCTGCGCGCGTGCTTTCTTTCATGTGCTTAGAAATCCACGCTTCTACCTGGTCAACGTAGCTTTCGCTGGTGGTTACCAGGTAGCACGTTGCCAGCGGGTCATGCTCGGCCTGCGCCATAAGGTCAATGGCCACCAGCATGGGGTCGGCCGATTCATTGGCAACCACGCACACCTCGGATGGGCCGGCAATCATGTCAATGCCGCAATCGCCCGACACAATCTTTTTCGCCGCAGCCACAAATGCGTTGCCCGGCCCCGTTACTTTGCAAACAGGCTGAATGCTTTGGGTGCCATAGGCAAGCGCGCCAATGGCCTGGCTTCCGCCCACCGTATAAATCTCGGAAATGCCGCACAGCTGAGCCGCTTTCAAAATGGCAGGGTCAAGCGAGCCATCTTTCGTGGGGGGCGTGCAGCACACAATGCGCTTTACCCCGGCAACGCTTGCGGGCAGCGCGTTCATCAGAAGTGAGGAAGGATACAGCGCGCGGCCGCCCGGCACATAAATGCCCACGGAGTCTAACGGCGTGTATTTCGTGCCCACAAACGCGCCGTTTTCGCGCTCTTCAAACCAGCTTTGCTTCACCTGGCGCTCGTGGAATTCGCGAATTTGTGCAGCCGCATGCTCCAGGCATTCCGCCACATGAGGGTCACATTTTGCCACGGCAGCGTCAATGGCTTCCTGGCTTACGCGAAAGTTTTCCACCTGCACGCCATCAAACTTTGCGGTGTATTCGCGCAGCGCTTCATCGCCACGTTCGCGCACGTCGTTAATGATATTTGTTGCCGCTTCCATGGCCTGCGCGTTAAACGCGCCTTTGCGTGATAAATCAGACTCTTTGAGTTTTTCGCCCTGTTGCAGAATAATCCTGCGCATACTGTTTCCTCCTATACCTTGCCCGCCTTTTTGCTGGTGGCGGTTTGTTTCGTTATAACTTATGCCATAGCGCGCGGCAGCGTGCCACAGCGTGCCTATGTCGCAGCGTGCCACAGCGTGCCAATGCCACAGCGTGTCACAGCGTGCCAATGCCACAGTGTGCCACAGCGTGCCAATGCCACAGCGTACCAATGCAGCAGCGT
>CAVDDP010000208.1:0-3607 GCA_963607695.1 Hallerella sp. | reverse complement strand
TATGCTGTTCGCAAGCTTTGGGTCGTTTGACCTTATGAACTGGGATATTATGCAGTTTTGGAATTTCTCAGACGCTTCTGCCGCTACGGCGGCAGTGGACGCCACGGCCGCCACCGCCACAGCTGCCACAGACGCTACGGCTGCCGTGGCCGCTGCGGCAACCGGCGCTTCCGCACCCATCAACGCCAACCTTATAGCGCTGGTTACCAACCTGGGAACGTGGATTATTCTTGCAAGCTGGGTACTATCGGCGCTGGTCATGAGCGTGTTAACGATTCCGCGCAAACGGGTACTTGCCATTGTGGGTGCCCTTGCCGGGCTTTCTCTTATCATGATTGGCATTTGGCTTGCCTATGCGTTTGACCCTGCGGCAGCAACCATGGTTCCTCCCACGTCGCTTTTGGTTAGTGCCGTTCTATCAGGCGCTTTGATGCTTTTCGCCGCCGCCGCCCTTCCCCTGCCCCAGCGCAATTAGTACCTCCGCCCTGCCGCCGCGCCTTCGTCACGCCGTTTGCTGCGAGCGCTTTTTAAAGCGTTCCCCTGCTTTCTGTGCGAATTTAACCGCTTGGAAAACTGCGCGCGTGCAAGAAATGGTACACTGCGGCAAAAAATAGGGGGAAGCGCGCCAGCGGCTTCCCCAATACGTGAAAGGAACAGCATGTCATTACCTGCATCCGACTTAACAAAAAAGCCCGATTACCGCACCACCATGGAGCTTGGCGCCGTGCTTCCCCAAACGGCAGAAGTGAAAAACGATCACCTGTTTATTGGCGGCGTAGACATGGTAGAGCTGGCGGCGCGTGAAGGCACCGCGCTCTACGTTTTTGATGAGGCTGACCTGCGCGATCGCATGCAACAGTATCAGCGCGCCTTTACCAGCCGCTACGAAAACGCAAGCGTTTTGTATGCCTCCAAGGCATTTTGCAACAAAGAAGTGCTGCGCATTGCAAACGAGGAAGGCATGTGCCTGGATGTTTCCGGCGGCGGCGAGCTTGCGTGTGCGCAGGCGGTGGGCTTCCCCATGGAGCGCGTGGTTATGCACGGCAACAACAAAACGCCTCAGGAGCTGGAAGAAGCCATGGCGGCCGGCGTGGGGCGCATTGTGCTTGATAGCCGTATTGAACTTTCGCGCGTGGACGAAATTGCAGGTCGCATGGGCAAAGTGCAAGACGTTATGATGCGCATAACCCCGGGGGTTGAGGCCGACACTCACGAGTATATTCGCACCGGCTGCGAAGATTCCAAGTTTGGCTTCACCCTGAAAAATGACTTTGCGTTCAACTGTGTGGGCGACGTTCTGGCTGCCAAAAACCTGCGCCTGACCGGCTTTCATTGCCACATTGGCTCGCAGATTTTCGCGCTTACCTCCTTTCGTGAGGCAGTGCAGGTCATGATGGAATTTGTGGCGCGCGTGAAGGAAACGTACCACTTTGAAGCGCAGGAGTTGGACATGGGCGGCGGCTTGGGCATTGCCTACACGGCCGATGATCGCCCCTCAAGCATCGATGAATTTGCCGAGTGCACGGTAAGCGCCGTACGCGATTTTTGCGCCCATTATCAGCTGGCGTTGCCGCGCATTCTGGTGGAGCCCGGCCGCAGCCTGGTGGCAAACGCAGGGGTTACGCTGTACACCGTGGGCATTTTGAAAACGCTTCCGGGCATTCGCAAATACGTGGCGGTAGACGGCGGCATGTCCGACAACATCCGCACCGCGCTCTACCACGCTGCCTACGAGCCCACCATTGCCAACAAGGCTGGTCAAATGCGCACCGAGATTGTTACCCTGTGCGGCAAGCATTGCGAAAGCGGCGATGTGGTGGTAGTTGACATGCCGCTTCAGCACCCCGAGGTGGGCGACATCGTGTGCGTGTTTGCCACCGGCGCCTACTGTTATACCATGTCAAGCACGTATAACGGCCAGCCGCGCCCTGCCATCGTTTTCGTGAAAGACGGCGTGGCGCGCACGGTAACGCGCCGCGAGACGTACGCCGACCTGCTTGCGCGCGATTTGTAGCGTGAAAATGCGGCACAGAGCAGGCTCTTTGTGCTAATAATAATAAGTGTAGGGAAGGGGTGGGCGCGCTAGCGCGCCAACCCCTTCCCCCTTTCTGCAAATTTTGCGCAAAGTGGGCGCAGGTGTACAAAAATTGCGATAGGCATAACTTTTTCATGGTAGGGTGTACAAGATTTTCGATTGGCATAACTTGGCGCGTGTCAAATGCCTAAAAATCGTACAAAAATTGCGAAAAAGGGGGCGTTTTAAGGGCATTTGCATAAGAAAACACCTCTTTTAGTTATGCATATCGCAAATCTTGTACAGGCAGGTTCGCTAGAGTTATGCATATCGCAAATCTTGTACAGGCAGGTGCGCTGGAGTTATGCATATCGCAAATCTTGTACAGGCAGGCGTGCCAGAGTGGGTGCGCCAGAGCAGGCGTGCCAGAGTAGGCGTGCCAGAGCAGGTGCGCCAGAGTTACACAAATCGCAAATTTTGTACAGATATCCCGATGCTCTACAAAGCGCAGGGCATTTTGCGCGCCCTAGTGCGCTATAATGCGAATCAACTGTCTCATTTTTCACTTTTGCTTTCAGAAAGGGCACACGCTACATGACTATCAACATTGGTTTAGTAGGCACCGGCACCGTGGGTGGCGGTTGCTTGGATATTCTGGCAAATCACGCTGAAGATTTCAAACGTTTCTATGGCATTGACCTGCAGATAGTGCGCGTTTGCTCGCGCGAGGAAGAAGCCGCGCAGGCATACGGGCTGGGGCATTTGTTCACCCCCGATTTTCACGATGTGGTAACCGACCCCAACGTAGACATTGTGGTAGAGCTCATTGGCGGCACCACCGCCGCGCGCGAGCTGGTGTGCACGGCGCTCAAAAACAAAAAGCACGTGGTTACCGCCAATAAAGCGCTTATGGCCACGTATGGCGAAGAAGTTATGTCGCTTGCGCAGGAAAACGGCGTGGAAATTGCGTTCGAGGCAAGCGTTGGCGGTGGCATTCCCATTATTGATCCGCTCAAGCACTCCCTTACGGCAAACGGCATTTCCAACGTTATGGGCATTGTGAACGGCACCACGAACTACATGCTTACCCGCATGTCGCAAGAAGGCCTTGCCTACGCCGATGTTCTGGCGCAGGCGCAAGCGTTGGGCTACGCCGAGGCTGACCCAACCGCCGACGTGGACGGCCTTGACGCCGCGGCAAAAATTGCCATTCTGGCTTCCATTGCCTTCCATTCGCGCGTGACCATCAACGACGTTCATGCCGAAGGCATCCGCAACATTACCCCCATGGATTTGCAGGCAGCTGCAGAAATGGGCTACGTGGTAAAACTTTTGGCCATTGCAAACCGCACGGAAAACGGCATTAGCGTGCGCGTTCACCCCGCCATGTTGCCCAAAACGCACCAGTTGGCAAACGTAAACGGCGTGTTCAACGCCATCTACGTTACGGGCGACGCCGTGGGTGAGGCCATGTTCTTTGGCGAAGGAGCCGGCGCCGGTGCTGCTGCCAGTGCCGTAATGGGCGACGTGATAGAAGTTGCGCGCCACATTCAGCTGGGCTGCGGCCCCATTGTGGGATGTACCTGCGTTGAT
>CAVDDP010000207.1:0-3655 GCA_963607695.1 Hallerella sp. | reverse complement strand
TGGCAGAAATTGCGCTGGCAGAAGGCGCCGATGCCGTTGTTCATGGTGCTACCGGCAAGGGAAATGACCAGGTGCGTTTTGAGCTTGCTATCAAGCGTTTTGCACCCGATTTGAAGATCATTGCTCCGTGGCGCGAGTGGGATATTAAATCGCGCGATGAAGAAATTGATTATGCGGAAGCTCACAACATTCCTTTGAAAATTTCGCGTGAGACCAGCTACTCCAAGGACAAAAACCTGTGGCATTTATCCCATGAAGGCCTTGATTTGGAAGACCCCTCGAATGAGCCGCAATATGAAAAGCCCGGCTTTTTGGAAATGGGCGTTTCCCCTATGCAAGCCCCCGATGAGCCCACGTATGTGACCATTGATTTTGAAGCAGGTGTGCCTGTTGCGGTTGATGGCGAAAAAATGAAGGTCTCACAAATCATTGAAAAACTTAATGAGCTGGGCGGCAAAAACGGTATTGGCATTATTGACATTGTTGAAAACCGCCTGGTGGGCATGAAAGACCGTGGCGTGTATGAAACGCCCGGTGGCACCATTTTGTATTTTGCCCATGAGCATTTGGAAATGCTTACGGTAGACAAAGAAGTGCTGCACGAGAAGCAAAAGCTTGCGGTTGATTTTGCCGACCTTATTTACAACGGCAAGTGGTACACACCGCTTCGTGAGGCAATTTCAGCTTTTGCCGATGAAGCTGATAAGTTCTGCACCGGTAGCGTAAAGCTTAAGCTGTACAAGGGCAACATTATTCCTGCGGGCACCACTTCGCCCTATTCTTTGTACTCAGAAAACCTGGTAACGTTTGGCGAGTCTGATTACGACCAAAACCAGGCCGAGGGCTTCATTAACTTGTGGGGCTTGCCCACGGTGGTACAAGCGTATCGTGAGCAGGGAAGATTGTAATTTCTAGCTTCTTGCTTTACACGTACTAAACAAAGCAATCATAAAAAAGGGGAAGGTTTCGCACATGAAATCTTCCCCTTTTTGTTTAGATGAATAAAAGCACACGTTGGAGTGTGGGTGTAGCGGCTTTCTTTACAAAGAGCAGGTTGAGCCTTCGTCGTCTTCGCCATGACACATTTCATCGGCGCCAATAAGGGTTTTGGTAAGGTAGCCTTCTACCGCCGTACGAGCCTCGCCGGAAACCGCAGCCACAACATCTATGTCGGCCGCACAAAAGATACGCGCATGGTCAATGTTTATGGTGTTGCAAATCAAAGCAACAACGTCCATGCTCTTAAAAATATCTACAACGTTAGTATTGGTGATGATTTGAAAGGGGATGCTTTGGCATTCAACAATAATGCCGTTGGTTACGGTATAGAAGGTAAAATTTTCTGATGTATCAAACCTATACGAAACATTTAAGCCCGTACAAGCTACCGCAATTCTCATCCGCTGCTTTCCCCCAAAAAAACGTTTTCCGTTTCCTTATGTTTACAAAATAGCGCTTGTAGTAACGTTTTACGCTGGGGCTTCGACAAGCGGGAATAATTCTTTTTTAGCGGGAATGCCTTATAGGGGCAGGTCACACAGGTTCGGCGCGTTATCGTGTGTGTGCAGGCTTTTTGCCCCAGTAGAAATGCGCAAAGAAATGCCGGCGGGTTGCCTTAAGCATGGGGGTACGACCCAAAGCTAAATCCAGGGTATGAGAAACAACATCGCGCGCTGCATTGGGGCGGCGAATGGTATTGGCATTTACCAGCAGCGATTGTGCTTGCTTGGGCTGCGCATGAAATAAGCGCAGCACCTCAATAAGCTCGCGGCTGGTGGTTACGTGCAACGCCGCACCGCGCGAGGTAAGCATGCGCACATTAATGAGTTCCTGCCCGTAGGCGCGCCCCAGCAAAATAAGGGGTGTTTTGGTGCAAAGCGCTTCGGTTGTTACCAAGCCGCCCGGCTTGCACAAAACCGCATCGCAGCAGCTCATAAGGGCAGCAATTTGGTTGGTAAACCCAATAACCGAAACGTTTTCCAAACGCATATCTTCAATTTGGCGCGTAATGTGATTACGATAATCTTCATCGTTTCCGGCACAAAAGAGAAGATGCACGTTAGGCATGGTGTGCATATAGGGAATAACTTTGTCCAAAATGTTACGGAACAATACATAGGGCGATGCCATAGTAGAGCCCGCAAGCGCCAAAACCACTGTTTTGTCCTGCGGTAAGTTATACGCCTTACGCGTTTCATCACGGTCATATTCCTGCGAAAAATCAAGGCGGGTAGGAATGCCCGTAATGCAAATGCGGTCTTCTTCCACTTTACGCGGGCGCAGCGTTTCTGCCATGCTTTCTGTTCCCACGCAGAACAAATCGGCTGCTTTGTGCGGCCACCAGCCTTCGGTTTCATAATCGGTGGGAACACAAACCAGCGGAAAATTCTGCCCCGTTATCATGCGCGCACCAACCGTTGCGTTTGCAGCTGTGATGTGAGTGCAAATAACGGCCAAAGGCTTTTTCTCGCGAATAAACTCGGTATAACGGGGAAACATAATGCGTGACCACGACCATCCGCCGCCCCACAGAAAACGCCCGGTGAAAAGGTAGCGCCATACAAAATCGTACCAGGGGCGTGTTGCCCCGGTGAAAAGGTGAGCCCAGTGATCACCGTTAAAGCGAATGCGCCCGTAATCTAAGATATCAACAACTTCCACCTGAAAATTCTCAGGTAAATCTTCTGTGTTTTCCAGCTGCTCGAACGCTTGGGCAATAGCTTGGGCGGCTAGCTTATGACCCGAGCCAACCGAGGCATGCACCACTAAAACAAGCGGCGAGCAATCGCTGGGATTGGCCCGAAACGCGGTGCCTGAGGTGTTTTCAATTGTGGTATTCGGGTGTGCCAAAGCAAGGGAAGAGGCGCACTCGTTCTGTGTTGTATCGTCCATGGTGGCAATCATACGTCTTTATGATGCGCTTGCGCGCGCCGTTGAACAAAAACTAAAAAAATATCTTGCCAAAAGCAAAACGCTTTGGCATAATATGCAAGCTGTCATTTGCGGCAGACGCATGGCGCCATAGTCTATCGGTTAGGACGCGGCCCTTTCAAGGCTGAGAGACGGGTTCGACTCCCGTTGGTGCTACCACGAAATTTGAAAGCCACCCTTCGGGGTGGCTTTTTTGTAACCCCCGCTTGTTGTTTGATACAGCGAGCAGATACGACCCCGGCGAGGGGGCTCTAAATTTGAATCAAAATTAAAGTTTTAAGGCAGCGGAAGGGGACTTAGTCGCTCAGACAGTCCTGAGCTCGCGATTTTTTGTAATGCTTCGCATTTATATCACAAAAAATCGCTCGTGCGGAACTCGCAAGGTAGACCCCCTTCCCCTGCCCTGAAGAGCTGCAACATGTATATAAAACGCAATGTAGACCCCTCGCCGGGGTCTACAGACTTAAGGTCACGTCTACTTCCGCTCCAAAATGCTTACAACTTCTACATGATACGTTTGGGGGAACATGTCTACCGGCACTACCGACAAAAGCTCATAGCCGCATTCCTTAAAGCGCACCACATCGCGCGCCCAGGTGGTGGGGTTGCAGCTTACGTATGCCACGCGCTTGGGGTGCGCTTTTGCAATGTCTTTTACCACGCGTGCGTCAAGGCCGGCACGTGGCGGGTCTACTACCAGTGCGTCAAGCGCACGGGTGATTCC
>CAVDDP010000206.1:0-3682 GCA_963607695.1 Hallerella sp. | reverse complement strand
GACGCCGTTGGGGTGGCAGCCGAAGAAAATCAAAACCTTGTTCAAAGCAGCAATGAAATCATTAACACAAGCAGCACAAGCATTTCTGCTGATGCCTTTGAGCCAGATTACACAGACGAAGTTTTTGAAGAAGACAAGGACTACTACACAGACCAAATTGTAGATGCTTTACTTAATCTTCCCATACCGAAAGCAGAAGTGATAGAAAAAGTAAGCCAAGTAAATGATTGCCGGATGGCTCCCGATTACATCAAAATTGACATTTCTCCCTTCCAACTGAAAGCCCTTATAACAATGGTGCTTCAGGCAGAAAAGAAAGAAGACCTTGATTATTTCAGAATTGCTCAAGCCGCACTTCAAGTGCAACAAAGTTGGTGGCCTTTAATGGAAAACACCAATGGTTACACCTTCGAAAGTTCCGACTGTTTTGAAGAATTTCTTGACTTCATTAACGACCGCACTGACTGCAGTGACTATAGCGACTACGTTGAGTAGCACCACATGGCAGCACAGAAAACCCCTTACATATTCATTGATACATGCAGCTTGCTTGAAACCTGCTGGAACACAGACAGGAGTAGTAAAACTTGCACATATAGCAACACAAAAGAGCACGTTTTTTGGAACTCAGAGCTTCCTGCTCTTGAAACAATTGGCACAATAATTATTCCCACACGTGTTTATGAAGAACTCCAAGGTTTTGCAAATGGCAAAAAAGATGCAGAGCTTGCAAACCGCTCACAGCATTTGCTTTTTTTAATAGAACCCCTCATAAACGAAAAGCGCATACAGATTGTTGGGGATAAAAACGATCCTTTTGCCGACTCCATTTTGCTTTCTGTTGCACTGAAATTCATCACTAAAAGAAATCTTTTGTTTATAACGCAAGATAGAGCGCTTGCTAAAGACCTTGATTCCATTGGCAATTTTGAATCTATTGCGCGCACATGCCACGAAATAAAAGTGAGGCGCATTGGAAAAAGCGGAAAAGTTGAAGCACACCGTGGGCTTAAAAAGAAAGCAGATACCAATTCCTTGGCTAAAAATTCTTCACCCACCGCAAACCCTATAAGCAAGAAGTCTCCGGAGAAAACAGGTGGACACAACAACCTGGGCGCATTGCAACAAACGAAAAGCAAAGCTACATCAGCTGTTAGACAATGGTGGGAGGCATAATGGCAAATAAGCCCTCTCAAAAGTTCAAAGTGATTACAAGGCTAAAGCCAGCTGGAACAAAAATCAATTTGCGTGGCTCTCTTCCTGGCGAAAGGGTTAATAAAGGTGAAGCAACAAATATCGCTGTTACCGCGTATGACTCTGAGCACCGCAAGACCATTACGCTTCTACAAAAACTTGCAGAAGGCGGAGAAGGCGCTGTTTTCACTACAAATATCCCTGGTCACGTTGCAAAAATTTACAAAAGAGAAAAACTAACAACCGACCGAAAAACAAAAATAGAAATAATGGTTTCGAAGCAAATTGTGCGCAAAGCCATTTGCTTCCCTGAGGCTATTATAGAAAATGAGCAGAGCGAATTTGTTGGCTATCTTATGCCCCAAGCAAAGGGTATTGAACTGGGGAAATCTGTTTTTCAACCTAAACTTTTACTACAAAAATTTCCTAATTGGAACAAGCGAGACTTGGTTCAACTGTGCCTAACTATGAAAAGATGCGAGTTGCAACAAGCCTTTACGGGGAAAGCAAAGACAGATTGGTTGATGAAAAGCGCTATGCCAGGCCTTCGCGGGAAAGGGCCATTTTCATGGCGTCTATTTCAACATCAAGGTCAAGCGCTTCGTCTTTATACATGTTGTCACGAATTAAATCGAAAGCATGAGCCATATCTTGCATATGCTCTATAGCTTTTTGCAGGAGCTCATCGTTTTGCAGGGTATTTGAGTTTTCCAGCGTTGTGTATTTCTGCAAAACAACACCAATGGTGGGCACGTAATACGAGAAAAACTGGTTGTTGCGGCGAATTTCCTCGGGTTGAGAGCGCATAGCATCAACCAGTTTCTCGGCCTTTTCAATTGCAATTGTTGCCTGTTCTTTAAGCTCAGGGCTCTTAAAACCATACAACAACGTGCGGGTATGAGCCAGTTCGCGCTGTGCCCCACGCAGTGTTTCGTCTTGATCAGGCGTTACGCCACCTGCAGCAAGGCGCTTGCGGCGTTCTGCGTTTGAACCAGAGCGCCCAAACGCAACGGCCATTGCCGCTATGCCAGCTACCGAAAGCGCTCCAACGAAAAACAGTACAACAAGCCCCATAGTATTCCCTTTGTCTTACCCGCGCGAGCGCGAGCACCAACGTGCAGTAACTGCCTTGGCGCGAGCACGCGCAAACCGCCGTGCCGCCTTACCAGCGCGAACGCGGGTTTTTCTTTATCCCTTAATCTCCAAAAGCTTCGTGCGCAGGTCATCTTCAATTTGCCCCAGCGATGCCTCGGCCGTAGCGCGCTTCTCGCGGCCTTCCGCAGAAATACGCAGCACTTCCTCAAGCGTTTCGATAAGCTTTTGGTTAGTTTCCTGAATAGTCTCAACCTCAATAATGCTGCGCTCAGATTCTTCCGCAACCGCAATGGTACCTTGCTTCAACGTTTCAGCGTTCTTCTTCAGAAGCTCATTGGTCATGTCGGAAACAGCGCGGGTAGCCTCGGTTGCCTGACGCATATCCTCTACGCCCAGCGCCAAAACCATCTGATTTTTCCACAGCGGAATGGTATTTACCAGCGTGGTTTGAATTTTTTCAACCATTACCACGTCGCTGTTTTGAATCAGGCGAATTTGCGGCGCCATTTGAATGCTAATGGATCGCGTGAGTTCCAGGTCAAAGATTTTCTTTTCAAAGCGGTCCAAAAGCCCTGAATAATCGTTTGCACGCTGAGCATCTTCCATGGAACCGGTGCGCTGAGCTTCTGCCTGCAATTCCACCAATTTGCCGGTGCGCTCTTCCTCCAAACGCTTTTTACCAGCCAAAATGTAAATGGTAAGCTCTTTGTAATAGTCAAGATTTGCGTCATACATGTGGTCAAGCAGCACAATGTCTTTGCTTAACTGGTTTTGATGCGCCTGCAGCTCGCCACAAATCTTGTCAACGTTTGTTTCTGCCTTGGCGTAATTGGCTTTCATGCGCTCAATAGTAGCAGGAGCCTTCTTGAACAGGCCAAAGAAGCCGCCTTTTTCTTCTTTTCCCTTAATGTCAAAACCTTTAAGCTCGGTTACCAGCGTAGAAATCATGCCGCCAACTTCGCCAAGGTCTTTTGTTTTAACGTTTTCTAGGGCATGGTCGGAAAAATCGGCAATATTTTTCTGACTGCTTGCGCCGTATTCAACAATAACGTTGCTGTTGGTAAGGTCAATTTCCTGTGCGCGCTGGTCAATAAGTGCCAGCTCTTCGGCAGAAAGTTTTATATCGGCAAGGGAAGCACCCTGGCTTGTTTTAACCTGGATAAGGCCTTTGTCGGGCTGCCACTCGGTAATGGTGTTTTCCACTACTTGCACTTCAGGTTGCGCCGCTGGTTGCGCCGTTTGCTGTGCCGCCGGTTGCGCTTCGGACACATCGACAGTTTGTGCTTCAACTTCAGTGGGCTGATTGGTTTCCATGAAATTCCTCCTTCGGTCAAACTTCCCTTTATCTATGAGCGCCGGCTTAAGTGCCGGCTTGCGTGCCGGCTTAAGTGCC
>CAVDDP010000205.1:0-3770 GCA_963607695.1 Hallerella sp. | reverse complement strand
CGAACCTAGATAGCTGGTACCAAAAACCAGAGTCCTGCCGTTGGACGATACCCCAGTCTCCCGGTGCGCACATGGTGGGCCGTCAGGGACTCGAACCCTGGACCTTGGGATTAAAAGTCCCCTGCTCTACCAACTGAGCTAACGGCCCGCTCTTACGCGCAAGCATGTATTTTAACTGCCTTGTGCCTTTAGGTCAAACATTTTTAGAAGCATTTTTTGAGAGTTCCGCAAACGGGCACATTTTCTTCGCATTTTTCAGGCTTTTCTTTCCCCTTGTGTAGCAAAAAGAATGAGGTCTAAAAAGTAATGCCCGTAAGGTAAATAATAATTCCCCACGCAATACCCATTGCCAGCAGGCAAAGCGCAATCAGAATGCTTTGCACAACGGGCCTGTTCGCACGAACCAACACCAAAAGCCCCACACCTGCAGAAACTAAAAGACCCGCCATCATAGCGCCCGCACCCAACACGCCTTGAAGATACAACTGCGCAATAACCACGCTTGCCGCGCAATTGGGAATAAGCCCCACAATTCCCGCACAAATTACCGAGAGCACTTCATTTTGCCCCACGAAAGCAGCAAGGGCATCTTCGCCAACGCCTTCTATTACCGCATTTAAAATCACGCAAATAAGGAACACGAAAATGCTTACTTCTAACGTATGCTTGCAGGCACTGCGCAGAATATGCTTCCAGCTTGCCGTATCGGAATCGTGGCTGTGATCATGCTGGTGATGCTCATGAGAGCAACCATCTGCGCAATCGTCGTGGTGCTTGTACACTTCCCCGGGGTTCTGCTCGCACGTGGTGCAACTGTGAGTGCAATCGCATTTGTCGCGCTGGCACAGCTCGTGAATGCGAAACCCCTCTTGCGACACGTTTTTCTTGCGAAGAGCCAGGTCTACACAAAATCCCATGAGCATGGCAATAACCAGCTTGGCAAAAAGAATACCCAGAATGGTTCCCAAAGGCGCCTGTTCGGCAATAAAAATGGGAAGCATTTCATCGGAGGTAGAAAGAAATACGGCAAAAAGTGTTCCCAGCGTAATAACGCGCCCCGCATAAAGCGTAGAAGCAGCCGCCGAAAACCCGCATTGCGGAACAACACCCAAAACAGCCCCGATGGCAGGGCCAGCAGCGCCCGCACGGCGCACTGCCTGCTGCGTTTTTTCTCCTGTTTTGTGCTCAAGCCACTCCATGGCTACATAGGTAAGTAAAAGGAAGGGCACAAGCTTTAACGTGTCAAGGGCAGCGTCTGTCAGTATGTCAATTGCAACGTCAAGCATGTTTTTCCTTCCAGATTATTTGATGGGACGTTGATTGTAACGGAAAAAGGCGAAACTCCAAAGAGCTTCGCCTTTTTCGTATTAAAAAGAAAAGAGAGGTGATGTTTGCGCCTAATCTTACATCATGCCGCCCTGGCCAGCGCCAGCCAATGCAGACAAATCGGGACCTTGCTTTGGAATCTCATTGATGGTTGCCTCGGTAATAAGAATAAGGCTAGCAACAGAAGCAGCCGATTGCAACGCGGTGCGGGTAACTTTCACAGGGTCGGAAACACCCATGGCAATCATGTTGCCGTATTCGCCATTTGCGCAGTTCAAGCCTTCGCCCTTAGGCATACCCTTCACGCGATCAACAACAACGGATCCTTCATAGCCAGCGTTTTGAGCAATAGCACGAAGCGGAGCCTCCAAAGCCTTGCGAATAATAGCAACGCCAACTTCTTCGTCTTTGTCGGCTACTTGCAAGCCGTCCAAAGCAGAGATTGCGTTTACCAAAGCAACGCCGCCACCAGCAACAATGCCTTCTTCAACAGCAGCACGCGTTGCCTGCAAAGCGTCTTCAATGCGGCTCTTGGTTTCCTTGAGCTCAGACTCGGTAGCAGCGCCTACCTTCAAAACAGCTACGCCACCAGAAAGCTTTGCCAAGCGCTCTTGCAACTTCTCGCGGTCGAAATCAGACTCGGTGTGCTCAAGTTCGGCACGAATCTGAGCAATGCGGCCATCAATAACGCTCTTATCGCCAGCGCCGTCAACAATTAAGCAGTTATCCTTAGAAACCTTAACGGTTTTTGCGGTACCCATAGCCTCAATGGTTGCATCGGCAACAGTCATGCCAAAGTCTTTTGCAATAACCTGTGCGCCGGTAACAGCTGCAATGTCTTCCAGAATGCGCTTACGACGGTCACCAAAGCCCGGAGCCTTAATAGCAACGCAGGTAAGCGTGCCACGCAAACGGTTCAGCAAAATGGTTGCCAATGCTTCGCCCTCTACGTCTTCGGCAATAATAAACAGCGGACGACCCGAACGCATAATGGTTTCCAACAGCGGAACCATATCTTGAATGTTGGTAATCTTTTGGTCGGTTACCATGATGAAGGGGTCTTTCAAAACGGCTTCCATGCGCTCCATATCGGTTGCCATGTACGGAGAAATGTAGCCGCGGTCATACTGCATGCCTTCCACAATTTCCGTATCAAAGCCAAAGGTCTGAGACTCTTCAACAGAGATAGCGCCATCTTTGCCAACTGCTTCCATAGCCTCGGCAATTTTTTCGCCAATAACGGGATCGCCTGCAGAAATGGTGCCTACGTTTGCAATTTGATCTTGCGTAGAAACGGGCGTTGCATCAGCCTTAATAGCTTCTACCACAGCATCGGTTGCTTTTTGAATACCACGGCGAATGCCCAGAGCATCGGCGCCAGCAGTAACGTTTTTCAAGCCCTCGGTCACAATAACGTCGGCCAAAAGAGTTGCGGTGGTGGTACCGTCGCCTGCAACGTCGTTCGTTTTTACAGCAACTTCGCGAACCAGCTGAGCACCCATGTTCTCAATGGGGTCTTCCAGTTCAACTTCTTTAGCAACCGTTACGCCGTCGTTGGTAATAAGGGGCGCGCCGTATGACTTTTCCAAAGCAACGTAGCGGCCTTTAGGTCCAAGCGTTACTTTAACGGCTGCTGCCAGCTTGCTTACGCCTGCAGCCAAACCGCTGCGGGCATCAGCTTCAAACTTAATGTCTTTTGCCATTTTTAATCATCCTTTTCTGTGATTTCGTTAACACGTTGAAATGACTCGAATACAAAGCAAAAGCCGCTTATTCGAACACGCCGTAAATGTCTTCGGCACGAACAATCAGCAGCTCTTCATCGTCTACGGTAACTTCTGTTCCACCGTATTTGCCATACAAAACTTTGTCGCCTACTTTAACCGGCATAGGAATCAAAGCGCCATCTTTGTCGCGCTTGCCTTCACCAACAGCTACCACAACGCCCGTTTGGGGCTTTTCTTTTGATTCGTGGGACAAATACAAGCCAGAAGCGGTTTTGTCTTCAACTTCATCGCGCTTCACAATTACGCGATCAGCCAGAGGTTTCAAACTCATTTTGAAGCCATCCTTTCTGCGTTTTTACGCTTTTGCTTTCTCTTAGCACTCAAGCAGAACGAGTGCTAACCAAATAACGTTTGCATATTAGCACCGCATTTCATTAATGCAAGCAAGACTAAGGAAATCTATCGCTTTGTCACTTAGATGTTGATTTTGCGGTGCGGTTCGCCAGAACCGCGCTGCAAAATCAACATCTAATTCAGCACAGATAGAAGTTTAAAACGATGAGAGCAACTGGGTTGCAAGAAAGATAATGATTAAGCGTGTAGGGAGAGGGTTGAGGCGACTCTGCGAAGCTTATGTATTAGCGGGTGCAAGCTCGAAGTTTTTCCAAAGAAGCATTATCCAAGCTGAGCCGTGTCGCCGAATGCCCTCTCCCTACA
>CAVDDP010000204.1:0-3771 GCA_963607695.1 Hallerella sp. | reverse complement strand
CGGTAGCCGTAAAGTCTTTGATGGTTGCCGTATTGGTAGTAGCAGCAAACAAGCCTGCCACGGTTTCGGAACTAGTGATTGCTATGCCTTTAATGGTGTGACCAGCGCCATCAAACGTGCCGGCAAAACGCTTATCGGCAGATCCAATGCCGTTGAACGTGGTTCCCGCAAGGTCAATATCGGCCGTTACCGTTACGGTTTTACCCTCATAAGTGTTTCCGTTGGCAACAGAAGTGGCAAACGATACTAAATCGTCAGCAGTGCCAATGGAGGTTATCTCGGTTGCGCTTGCTTCAAGCGCAGGTGTTTCTGCATAAGCCAAAGCTGGTGTTGTTGTTTGAACCGCAGGCAACAAGCCAGCCACAAGAGTAAGGCTTAGCAGCACATTGATAACCCCCCTTCGCTTTTTTGGAAGACTCAATGACTTCATATTTAGGTGCTCCTTTCTCATTTCTTCGCCTTTTTTATGGCGAAGGTATTTCGCGCCAGCACGCTTTTGTGCAGGTGTAATTTTGCCTTTTTGCGTGTTTTTGCGTGTCGGCAAAACTGCCTGAAATTGTATCACGATTATGCTTGTTTAAGGATAACGACCAAAGAGTTTTTCTTGCGCTTTGGGTTATTTCTGGTTAAGGTAATCTACCTGCCAGTGCGGAGTTGCCGTACTGTTTGGTTAATTGCTAGGGAAAAGTACCAGGAAAATGCAGGAAGCGAAAGGAAGCGCAAAGCTATGCCAGAGTCAAATTATGAGATAGCAAAGCGAAGCAGCGCACAATTATTTTGCCAGACCGACCACAGCCAGCTAATTCAGCGCTTTGGTGTGCAAGAGAAGAACGGGTTTCTTTTCGTGCAGCTCTTCGGGCAACCGTTTCGCGTGAACGTGGAAACAGGCGAAGTTGAGCGCTCTGCAGAAGGTTGCGCCGCACACCAAGCCGAAAATCCTTCCAAGAGCCCTGTAGAACGCGCTGTAACGCCCCCAAAGCCTCGTACATGGGTTTCTGCTCAATACGACGAAGCAATGACCTTATATGACCTGTTTTCGTACGCCAAGCCCACGTGTAGGGCAAGCAACATCATGGTCAACATGAAAAGCCTGCACTTGCAAATTGCGGCTTCTGCTCCTTCATCTACAGCACTTTATGCTAAGCAAGAAACTCTCTTTGCTCAGGCCGAAGCGCAGCGCCCCGGTATTATAAGTTGTGCTATGGCTTTGTTTGGCGGCACTGCGATCAAGGCCGCTGCAGATTACGCGTTTCAATTTAACGTACTAGACGATTTAAACATGCAAGTTCATTTTTGGCTTGCCGATGAAGACTTTCCTGCTTCTCTTCAGCTGTATTGGGATAAAAACGTTTTGGATTACCTGCATTATGAAACAGTTTGGTATGCCAATAGCTTTGTGCTTAACGAATTAGTTGCGCTGTTGAAGCAACTGGAGTGTATCTAAGTTCGTCATTGAGCCCGCAGAAGCGCTGTTGAAACAACGGGGCTCAGTATCATAAATCAAACAGTTAATGTTCGCTCAGAGCAAGTTTTTAGTTGCCCTTTTTAGGTGCTTGTCATATCATGGTGTAAAAGCATATTAAATTTTATTGTTCTAATATACCTCTATGCCCTGCTTTTACGCTTGTACTACATCTTGTGCTACGTGTTTTGGATTTTAAGAAAGGTTTCCTTTGGTGTCAACGGATTCTTCTGAGTTTACTTTTGAACCTGCTGGTGTTTCTGCTGCCAGCGCTAAAGCGCGATCGCTTGCTTTGCTTACCGAAGGCAGCAATCTACTCTCTTCCCTTGGCTGGCACAAACTCTTGGTGCCTAATGAGGATGAGTTTGACCAGGCTTTTTCTTCCCTTTCTGCTGGAACCATTACCTCAACGAATACCGTTTTTGATTTTTATCGGGCACTTTTTCATGTTCCCAATGCATTTTCTCCTGCGTCTGCAATGTTTTCTTTTTTGCCGCGCTTGCGTGAAGATGGCAACTGGTCATCCCAGCGCTATGAGCTTTTTGATTTGAACGACACCTGGGATTGTTCTGCGCTTCTTTCCTGCTTTAATTCGGAACACTTGCTGGTTTTTCCTGGTCTCTTTCGTTTTGACTACCGCGTGAACGCCGAGCTTTCAAACTTGTATGCGCTTAACGCGTTTGTGGTAGACATTGACCCTTTGTTTTCGGGTACGGGCGGCGCGCATGATAAAAACTTTGTGGAATGCCCCCTTACCGTTTCGGTTTTGAAAGATTTACTAACTGCTATTCCCACACCTTTGCAGCCAACCCACATTTGTCTTTCCGGCAATGGTGTGCATCTTTGGTACGTTTTGAACGAAACCGTGAATGTGGGCCGCGCCCGTAATCCGCGTCGTGCGAAGTGGGCGGAATTCAAAGGGCGCTTTGCGCGTTTTCTGCAAGTGCGCTTTGCAAATCTTCCCGTTTTCATTGATCCTAACGACAAAGTGCTTTCCCACGGGTATCGCCCGCCAGGGTCTTTGACAAAGCATGGTTTGCAATCGTGCTGTTTTCAAAACCCGCGTGCCACCAAAATTGACATTGTTGCGTTTTCGCGGTCGCTTTCGCTTTTCGACGCTGTTTCCGGATCAGATGCAATCATTACGCAAGACGATATCCGTTGGCTTTCTAAAGAGGAGTTTCTTCAAGAGCGGGAAGCTCAAAAAAAGCAACGTTTGGAAGAATTAAGCTCCTCCCCCGCTACCGAAAATCAGGTGAACTATCTGGTGTATCTTTCAAGTCTTTGTGGCAAAAATGAACCTGCCAGTACCTTTGTTGCCATGAACATGCTTGAAGCTGGTACCGCTATTGGCGCGTATAAAGAAACGCTGGCAAAAAACCGCATCCAGGAAAACAAAACGTATCGAAATTTACCTGTTCAGGCTGGTTGGGGCCGTGCTCCCCACCCTTTGAACGCGGGAAAAACCGGCGGTGTTTACGGCACCATCTACAAAAATATTACGCGCGTTGGTGTTGGCAACCGTTACATGGCGCTGGTGATGCTTGCGGGTGTTGCTTATATGATGAGCAATCCGCCTAAACCGCTCGATGAAGTGCGCAAAGATTTTCTTGCGCTGCTTGATACCCCGTGGGCGCATCTTGGCAACCCTCCCCTTACCGCTAAAGAAATTGAGTCGGCACTTAAGGGGTACAAGGAATCTAATATTCGCAGCAAAAAAGGCATTATCGATGTGCTTGGCTTTGATCCTTTTTTGCCGCCCGCAAAAAGAAACGGTCGCACACGCTCTGAGCACTTGCAGGTGTATGTTCCCCAGCAGCGCAAAAAGAAACTTCACGACAAAAATGTGGCGTTAATTGCCCATGCTCGACATGCAGGCGCTTCTACCAAAGCGGAAGTTGCCCGGCAGACCGGCCTTTCCTACCCCACTGTTTTGAAGTATTGGGAAGAAAGTGGCGAAGGGTTCGAGTGCGCAAGCTGCGAAAAAACGAGCGCTTCTAAGGTGGTTCAGGAAGCGCGCCGCATCAACCCGCATGCAACAAAAAGTGAAATTGCTCGCTTAACAGGGCTTTCCCGCCCCACCGTTATTAAGTATTGGGAAGTTTAAGCTGGCACTTGGGTTGTGCCAGCCTCGTGTACTTAATAAAGCGCGCGGTTTGCGTAACGAGAAAGCTCCCCCGTTTGCTCTAGTTCTTCCCTATCTTCCTTTAAGGCGCGCGCAAGAATTTCGGCAATGTATTCTTGCTTGGTTACCAGGCGGCGTGTGCTGTTTGTTTGCGCAATAACCTCATCAATTTCGTTTGCAAGAT
>CAVDDP010000203.1:0-3777 GCA_963607695.1 Hallerella sp. | reverse complement strand
CCTTTTCGCTTGCGATATCTAGCTTTTCTGTTTTCACGAAGGTAGCGCGAATAGAGTACGTGTAAGAGGTGGTTGATTTGTTCACCTTGAACTGTGCGGTATAGGTGCCATTATCTTGTTTTTCGGTGGTAAGTTCACTCCAGCTACCTTCGGAACTCGTACTCGACCGCTTATACTCGGTTTTCTCTAATATATAACCCGAAGCAGGAGTAAACGTTGCTTGTACGGTTCCACCATAGGCATCGCCTTCAATGAACTTATAAGTTATGGTACCGTTTTCAACTTCTTCGCAAGTAACTGTTGCAGGAGCATAAGTGTTGACGGTAATACTTGATTCGGAATACTCGCTTGGCGCAGTATCGGGAAAAATCAATTCCCAGGCGTAATCTTTATCTGCCACTGCATTGCACTCTATGCCATCTTTGATATTAAGTGAAGACTCCACTTTCATGTTGGAGGGAACATTAAATTCAACGCGATATTTTTCTCCAGGAGAACCAGAAATGGGATAATTTGATGGTGTTACATTTTTGTACTTTTGTTCATAGGTACCTTCGTCAGCGTTATATTTATAAATATCTACGGTAACGTTTTTGTCGTATTCATTTCCATACAACCATACTCTATACCAAGAATACGTTGCTTCAGCGGAATATTCCTGTGTTGAATATTCACCGTATTGTGTTTGTTGTTCAATCTGTGTTTGTAGGTCTGCTTGCTCCTCTGGCGTTTGAGTCTCAATCTGCGCCTGCTGTTCAATTTGCGCTTGGGTTTCAACCTGTGCTTCTTGTGCTTGTTGCTCCGCTTGCGCTTGTTGTGGGAGCACAGGCAAAAGCCCTATTGCCAACACTAAAGAGATAAAGCTCTGCAATGCGTTTTTTGATAAAGCTTGGAATTTGCTCATAACAACCACCTGTTTACTATAGCTTGTTCAGCAAAGATATCTATCTTGACTGTGTATTATATTCTATTCGGAATATAACCTACCTGCAAAAGTAAAGAAATTCTTTTCCAGATGAATCAATGAGTCAACAAGAAAAAGTAATCGCAAAACTCCAAAAAAGCTTTATACTAATTTAAGAATATTTCCAGGTGGATATTGTTGGCCATTTTTAAGCCCACATAAGAAAGTGACAATAACTTAAAACTGGGAATAGGTAAGTAGGAAAGGTTCCAAAAAAAGAAAAAAGAAAGGAGTACTATGAGAAAGAAATCAATTTCTATTCGTGTGAGTGTTGTAGCATTAGCTTCAACGGTAGCACTTGCAGCTCTTATGACTGCAGGAGCAACAACAGCTTTTGCAAGCACAGCCACAGACTCTGTACAAAGCAACCTTACGTCGGCAAGCGTTACTGCTGTAGGCCCCTATAGCATTAACGACGCTGCCGACATGACTGCTCTTGACACGTATGTTGAGGGCGGTGGATCAACTGCAAACGTTGTGTTCAACCTGAATGCAAGCGTAACGCTTGGAAGCACTTGGGATGGAATTGGTAGCGTTGCTTCCCAAAACAATTCCTACGGTACTTCAAGTGTAACCAGCGCATCAAAATCTTTTGATGGCATATTCTATGGTAACGGCAATACCATCACGTTGTCTGGTGGTAGCCAAGGTGTTTTTGCTTTTCTAGGAATTGATGCTAGTGTTGATAACTTTACCGTAGCGCAAGCTGATGGCGCCACTTATGGTGTAACAAGCGGTGACTCTACCGACTACATTGGTGCCATTGCTGGCTTTAGCCGTGGCAAAATTGAAAAAGTTACCAACAATGCAATTGTTTACGCAAACAACGCCTATAACGTTGGTGGCATTGTGGGCTTTAACGATGGCTACAATGTTGGTGGGCAAACATACATCAAAGATTGCCTTAACACTGCAGCGGTAACGGGCAAGCAAAAAGTTGGCGGCATTGCCGGTGAAAATGCTGGCTACATTGTTCTTTGCCAAAACGAAGGCAAGATTGTTGGTACCAACACCTCTTCTAAGAATGGTGTAGGTGGTATTGCTGGTCGCAATGGTAACAACAATACTGCTCGCGAGACAGGCGTTATTGCTTCTTGTTTAAATAAAGGCGAAGTAGGCAGCGCTTCTCAGAAGTGGGTTGGTGGCATTACGGGCTTCCAGAACTCAAAATCTTCTGTTACGGGTTGTCTGAACACGGGCAACATTGTATCTGGAGCTGGTTACAACAATCCAATTGTTGGCTTGAATGAAGGAACTGCAAGCGGTTCATATTACGTAGGAGACCTTTACTATTCTTCTAGCAGTACAGCTGCTGAGCGTGGCACAAAATGGAAATCGGACGCAGATACAGGAGTTCTTTCAACTTTGTTGAATGGTGCCCGTAACGCCACGGTCATAACCGATGTAAATGGCTGCTGGACCGGCACAGGTTCTGAAACGGCCTTGACACGTACTGCAGCAATTGACAAAGATACTATCTCTAATAAAGCAATGGGCGGCACTGCTGCGGCAATTGATGTTTACTTAGATGGTTCTGCTGGTAACGACTCTAATGCAGGTACCGATAGCACCGCTCCGGTGAAAACTCTTGAGCGCGCGGCTGCGGTTGTTTCTGCTGGTGGCGAAGGAAGCAAAATCTTTGTATCTAATACCGCAACTGTTTCTTCTGATGTTGCTATTCGCCAGAACATTACCATTAGCTGGACAGGCGACAGCAATGGCACCATGTTTACGGTAACGGATGGCACAGTGACACTTGGTGGCAGCGTTAATGTAGTTGCAGGTACGGGTTCAAGTGCAACGGCATTTGATTTAACTGGCGGCAACTTAGTTGTTCAAGACAATGCTTCAATTACTGCTGGTAAATATGCAGCTAAGGTAGCAAGCGGTAAGACTATATCCATAAACAATTCATCAATTAGTGGCTCTGTCTACCTGTACTCTGGCGGCTTACTCAACTTACCTTCAGTTCTAAGCTCTAACATTAATGTAGAATGTGCGTCACTTACAACATCTTATATTGATATTGCAAACTGCGGAAGCAGGATTATTGCAACGTCTAATAAATCAAAAATTTCAATGGTGAATAACAACACTACTTTGACAGCAGACGAAAAAACAATTAAGTGCAAACTTGTTTCTAGTGATGCTTCTAGTTACCAAATGAGCAGCCTTTCAACGTACGAGCCAAGTGCAAGTAATTCCGAGGTCGTTTTTTCTTGGAATAGAAAACTTACAGAAACGGACACGTATAATGACATATTCTCCAACGATTGGTACTATGTTGGTGGAAATCTAACAATGGCTTACAATTGGGGTGTTGGAGATAACATAAGCAATAAATACGTAGATGGTAAAACATATGATGAAGATTATGCCTCATCATATGGTCCGGGATATCAATGGATAGTAACAAGCTTTGAGAAGAATGAAGGTCCTGGTTATGTTATGCCTAAGGATAAAATTCAATTGAACAATTCAAAGCTAACTTTTGAAGCTCTTCCTTCTAAAGGGCAAACAGTGTATGTTTATGTTGCAACCGAAAAGGACGATACGTCCAAATACACCTTGGTTGATAAAGTGAAGCTGAGCGGCAATAATACTACCAAGTACGTATACACTGCTGCCTCTGTTGATCTTTCTGCTTATACTGGTGAATACTACGTTATATTCGGTTTATCTGCTGATTATGCAGAGAATTCAAGCTTTGACTACTTTGGCTGCGATATTGGTAATGTTCAAATCACTAGCGAAGTACCTTCAACCGACCCAGCCATGACGCTTACCACCGATGCAAAAGACCTTAAAGTAGG